>NZ_CP080467.1:3082500-3265000 GCF_022674245.1 Alicyclobacillus acidoterrestris | reverse complement strand
AGATACGAATCGGTCGAGGGCTTCACCCGAACAGAAGAAGAGGTTGTTCCATAGTTCAGGAGCGAGGGAAGTATAAAGCACAGCGGAAGCGAAGCAAAGGGAAGCGAAAAGTTGAACCTGAGCGAAGCAGAAGCGTGTCTGGTGACAATGGCGGAGGGGAAACACCCGTACCCATCCCGAACACGGACGTGAAGACCTCCAGCGCCGAGGATACTTGGAGGGAGACCTCCTGGGAAAGTAGGACGTTGCCAGGCGAGAGAGAAGAGAAGGGCCCTGAGGGGAACGCTGAGAAGCGGGACCTTGGGGCTCTTTTTGTGTTGGGGGTGGGGGATTCGGGCTGGGAAGGCACTTGGCTGGCCTGATGGCAGCTGGCGGGATGTCTTAATAAGACATATCAACTGAAAAGCCGCCGGATAAGGTTGAAAAAATACCCTATTCGGCACCTTGGGCTGCGATTTGCGGTGATTTTGCGGGCATAAGGTAAAATTCATGCGCTAAGTGGCCCGAATCTGCTGTAATGTCACAAATAAGGTAGAAAACGTGCACTATGCTGCCGGGTCGGGGGCGAGGGCTCCGGTTTGAGACCCGGACAGTCTCCGAAGCCAATGTGCGGCTCCCTGTCACCCACTTGAATGTCCTAATAAGACATATCAACTGAAAAGCCGCGGGATAAGGTCGAAAAAATACCCTATTCGCCGGCCCAGGCCGCGATTTCCGGTGATTTTGCGGGCATAAGGTAGAATTCATGCGCTAAATGCCGCGAATCCGCTGCAATGTCACAAATAAGGCAGAAATCGTGCGCTATCCGACCGGCCAGGGGCCAGGCCTAGTCTCTCGTGCACTAAGCTGCCAGGTCTCCGACCCCATCCAGGCCCCCGGCTGCCGCCCCATCACCCTAAGCAGCCACATCTGCAGCAAAACCCGCAGTCTTTGAGGAATTGTTTTGCGACGTGGTCGATTCCAAGTATAATAACGTTATGCGCCTGTACCGACAAAAGGTCTGAATTTCGAAAGAACGTATTCGTATGGGCAAAATGGAAAGGAATGTATTGGTTGCGCGTTGAGGATTTTGATTATGAACTCCCCGAGCGTTTGATTGCGCAAACGCCGCTATCTTCGCGAGATGAATCGCGTCTCCTCGTGGTAGATCCGGTTACGCACGACATTCAGCATACACATTTTCGGGAGATCACGTCTTTCCTGCGCGAGGGAGACGTCCTTGTCTTGAATGACTCCAGAGTGATTCCCGCCCGGATGTACGGTGAAAAGGTGGACACGGGTGGTCGGGTCGAGATTTTGCTGTTGCGGCCGAGTGAACGTGAGCAGTCTTGGATTGCTTTGACGAGACCGGCAAAGCGACTGCGCTTGGGCACGAAAATTCGCGTCGGCAACGATGACGACCACGTGATGGTCGAAGTGGTTGGCGTCGAGGGCGAAGGCTTGCGAGAAGTACGATTTTGGTCGGATGAACCGGTCGTGGATATCGCGAATCGTCTGGGTGAGATGCCATTGCCTCCATATATTCATGCTTCGTTGGAGGACAAGGACAGATATCAAACGGTGTACGCAAAGCATGTTGGTTCGGTCGCTGCGCCTACGGCGGGGCTGCATTTTACGGAGGAACTGCTGAAGCGCGTGCGCGAAATGGGTGTCGAAGTGCACACGGTGACCCTGCATGTGGGTATCGGAACATTTCGCTCTGTGCAGGTTGAAGAAGTGGAAGCGCATGAGATGCACAGCGAGTGGTATGAGGTCAGCGAGGCGACTGCCGAGGCGATAAACCGGGCAAAATCGGAAGGTAGGCGGATTATTTCCGTTGGGACGACGTCGCTGCGCACACTTGAGAGCGCGGGTGCAACGGGACGGCTGATTCCAGGTGCGCAGGAGACCGACATTTTCATCTATCCGGGTTACAAGTTCCGGATGGTGGATGCGCTGATTACGAATTTTCACCTGCCCAAGTCGACGTTGTTCATGCTTGTGAGCGCTTGGATGGGGACGGATTATGCGAAGGAAGTCTATGGTGTGGCCATTAAGGAAGAGTATCGCTTCTTTAGCTTTGGTGACGCTATGTTTTTGACAAGGAGGGCACCTGTTGACGGTACCAGTCAGGTATGAGTTGATTCAGCGATGCAAGGACACATCGGCTCGGCGTGGACGGGTGTACACGCCGCATGGTGTGATCGAAACACCGGTGTTTATGCCCGTTGGCACGCAGGCGACGGTGAAGACAATGGCTCCGTGGGAACTCGAAGAGTTGGGAGCCAAAATCATTTTGTCGAATACATACCACTTGCACTTGCGCCCAGGTGAGGAGCTTGTGAAGCAAGGCGGCGGGTTACATGGGTTTATGAATTGGTCGGGCGCGGTCTTGACGGACAGCGGCGGGTTTCAGGTGTTCAGTTTGTCTGAGCTGCGCAAAATTACGGATGAGGGTGTGGCTTTTCGGTCGCATATCGATGGAAGTCCTCGCTTTTTCTCGCCGGAGTCGGTGATGGGGATTGAAAACGCGCTGGGTGCAGACATCATTATGCAACTGGATGAGTGCCCGCCGTATCCTGCGTCGCGCGAGTATTTGCGCACGTCACTCGACAGGACGTTGGCCTGGGCAAAACGCTGTGTTGCGGCGCACGCTCGGCCGGACGAGCAGGCGTTGTTTGGGATTGTTCAGGGTGGCGAGCACCTCGACTTGCGGCGGGAGGCGGCGGAGGCATTGGTCGATCTCGACTTGCCCGGATACGCCATTGGCGGCCTGAGTGTAGGTGAGCCGAAGCCGTTGATGTACGAGATTCTCGCGTACACGACGCCGTTCTTGCCAGCGGATAAGCCGCGGTACTTGATGGGCGTCGGTTCTCCGGACGACCTGTTTGAGGGCGTTGAGCGAGGCATTGACATGTTTGACTGTGTATTGCCGACGCGGATTGCGCGCAACGGTACGATTTTTACGTCAAAAGGTAAACTTGTGTTGAAGAATGCGAGATTCAAGGATGACTTTTCGCCGATTGACGAGGATTGCAACTGTCGCGTCTGCAAGACGTTTACGAGAGCTTATATCCGGCATTTGCTGAAGGCCGAAGAAGTACTCGGCATTCGTTTGACCACTTACCACAATGTTCATTTCTTGCTGGACTTGATGGAGAAAATGAGAAAGTCTATCGAGGAGAACAGGTTTTTGGCATTCAAACGAGAATTTTACGATTCGTATGGTTATACTGAACATCGAGAGGATGTGTTTTAAGGATGCACGGAAATAGCTTAATCTTTCTCGTCATTTTGGTGATTGTCTTTTACTTTCTGATGATTTTGCCGCAACGGCGCAATCAGAAGAAAAAGGCGCAAATGATGAGAGAACTCGCTCCGGGTACAAAAATTATGACGGCATCGGGAATCTATGCCGAAGTGGCAGAGGTTCATGGTGATATTCTCGTCGCGCGAGTGGCGGAAGGCGTCGAGATAGAAATGGATACGCGTGCGGTGGTTCGCGTGGTCAGCGAGGCACCTGCGGCGGAAGCCGAGGATGCAGTTGAGGACGAGGCAGTGGAGGAACATCCGCTGGGCCCACCGGATGAATACGTTGATGAGGCCGATGAGCGTGAAGGCGAGCTATCCGATGATGTCGATGAAGATGAGGAAGTGGAACATGGCGAGGAACACCGCCATGCGGATAGTGACAAGCGACATTCATGAGTGTGAAATGCATGTGAAATGATACGGGCGGGAGGGAAACCTCCCGCCTTAGTCGTCCCCTGTCGTCGCCATCGCAATCATGCCACCGAATGCGCCAATGGCGGCCATTAAAAAGACGCGAAATAGTCCACTAGGGTCAATCGTAAAAGTGTTGTAGACAAACAGGCCAATCGCAATCATTAAAAGTGCATACAGCAAACCTGTTAGGCTGCCGTATAGCCAGCCGCGTGACTGGGCGGATCGACTGGCTGCAAGGGAGCCGAAAAAGACCGCGATGCAGTGGATAATATATGCGGCAGCGGTAATCCCCCGAGGCTGTAGATCTCCCAACTGAGCGATGAGAAAGACAATGACAATACCGATTGCGGCGAGCATCAGGGCCCAGAAGCAACCGTAGAGCACTGGGTACCGCCGAATGGCGCCAAGCCGTCCAGACGATTTTGTATCGTACATCGGATGAGTCACCCCTTGTACATGTTTACTAATCTCTATTCCCTACTTCTGCGTTTTATGAGATTGTGATAAAATGTTCTAAAACTTCAACCGAGTGCACGCGCTCCTCGCTTCTTGGATATTGGCCCTGCTGCCAACTGCGTGTCCTAGGAAGGCGGTACATGGGTGGAAAAGGTCGTTCTGCGCAGACAGTCGGCGATGAGTGTACTGTTTGGAACACTTGGTTTGATTGTTGCCGTGCTATATATCCCACAACTATTGGACACCAATTGGTTTGTGCTCCTCATGTTGGTCATTTTGGCGACCACGTTGGAAATGTTACCGATTCCCATGCGGCAGAGTTTAACCACACTCGTCCCCGTGGTGCCGATGGCCGCGATGGTCGTCAGTGGACCAGCGCTTGCGATGTGGACGCTCATTATCGCTGCGTTTGCTACACCCCTGGTGATGCGGGATTGGAATTTTATCACGGCTTATTTTAATGCCGGTCAATATACGCTGAGTGTGTTCTTTATGGCGCTGACGTTTCGGCTGTTCCAGGGTCATGTGGGTCGTGATAAGCTCACGACGATGGTGCTGCTCGGCGTTATCGTGTCATCCCTCGTTTTTTTGGTAGTTAACCACTTGTTTATCAATCTGTTGAACGCGGCGAGAGGAACGCTTGAGTTTTCTTCAGCTGTCTATGTGCTATTTGCAGACCTATTAAATATTGCGATTTGCTTGCCGTTTGCTTTTCTGATGATTGGCGCGTCGGAGGCCAACTCCATCATGGGACCGGTCATGATTTTACCGATCGTGATTCTGGCCTATATTTTGCGCGTGCATCGGTTGACGCGAGACTTGCAGATTGTTCATCAGGCCACCACGCGGTTGACGACGGAGTTTGACAGGCGGGCCATTGCCGAAGAGGCCGCGCGGCTTGCGCAAAAGTTGACGTTGGCGGATATCGTTGTCATCTTTGTACTGGATGAGACGGGAAGAACGTTAGTGCGAGAGGTCGTGTATCCAGAGGACCAAGCATTGGCGTATGAGATCGAGACGATTCCAGAATCGATGGGCGGCGTGGTTTGGCGGACAATACGCTCGGGAGAGTTTATTTATGTGCCGGATACGCGTAAGGACAAACGTGTGCGGTGGTTTTCGAACGAAGTTTTGAAAGATGAGGTTCCTAGTTTATTGAGTATGGCGGTCTTTCCAATGCAGGCACACATGACTGCGCAAGGCGCGATTGTCTGTTATGCAGAGCGTTCGTATGCGTTTACATACCATACGCAGTACGTGTCGGCGTTGGCGAGTCAGGTGTCCGTCCTGTTTGAAAACGCTCGCCTCTACGAGGAATTACACGAGCGCACACGGAGAGATTCGGCGACGGGTTTATACAACTATCGATATTTTTACGAAGAGCTGTCTACGCGGGTGAGTGCGTCGGTGGCACAAGGCGTACCGGTATCCGTGATGATTGTGGATATTGACTTCTTTAAGAAATTCAACGATACCTACGGCCACTTGGCAGGAGATGCAGTATTGCGGGAAGTTGGCCGGCTATTGCAAAAATTCAGTGGGGAAGACGCATTTGTGGCGCGTTATGGCGGTGAGGAGTTTGCGCTTTTGTTTCCGCTGGGGCGCACAGAGACGTACGAGGTCGCCGAGCGGATACGTGAAGCCGTGCGTCAGATATCGGTGGAGTTTCACGGGTATCGACTGCAAGGGATTACGGTGAGTATCGGGATCGCAAGTTGTCCAGAGGATAGTGACACGGATAGGGATCTGCTGTTGAAGGCGGACAGCGCGATGTACTGGGGCGCAAAACAGCGGGGCCGCAACCGCACCGCAGTGTATACACCCGAGTTTGACGCGCAACTGTTCGTCGATAACCTCACTGGACTCTACACTTTCCACATGGTCAATATCCGGGTGCGTGAAGAAGTGCTTCGCGGCGTCACGCGGTGGTCGGCAATTTGTATTGATTTGGCGCAGTTTGGCCATGTCAACAGCGCGTTTGGCTTTGAGGTGGGCGACCAGGTTTTGCGACAGACCGGGATGATTATTCGCGAGTGTTTACGTCACGACGAACTCGCATGCCGGTATGGCGGAGACGAGATGTTGATTTTGTTGCCTGAGGTGAGTGAAGCGGAGGCGGAAATGATAGAAGAGCGCGTGGTGAGCGCGATTAGTTCCTACCGTTTTCAAGTGGGCGACAGCGTGGTGCTGAACGTGCGGGTAAAGGCCAAACGCCATGTGTTAGAGGACGTGGAGGGCGGTGCCGATTTGTTTAACCGCGTGGCCAATTTGTTTTCAGAATTGCAGGACGTCGCCGGGCAATCTATGGCCTAGACGGCAAAAGTGTACTTGCATGGAATGTCCCCCCTCCGGGTCATAATACTTCGGTGGGAGGGGATAACGTGCCACATATACCAGATTGGCAGTTTCCAATTCGCGTCCTCGTTTTGTATTTGGTCGTCATGATTTCACTTCGGATTATGGGTAAACGGGAAATTGGGCAGTTATCCGTGTTTGACTTCGTCGTGTCCGTGATGATTGCGGAACTGTCGACCCTGCCCATGGAGGATACCGAAGTTCCGCTGTACAAATCGTTTATCGCGATTGGGTCATTGGTGCTCTTTCAAATCGTGGTTGCTTTCATTCAAATTAAAAGCCATCGGTTTCGGCACTTTGTCGACGGCGAACCATCCGTGTTGATTGAGCATGGTCAGGTGAAAGATCGTGAAATGAGACGCATGCGCTACTCGGTTCACGACTTGTTGACCCAACTTCGCGAAAAAGGCGTCTCGAATATCGCTGATGTGGAATTCGCCATTTTGGAGACGTCTGGTCAACTCAGCGTGTTTCCGAAAGCGGACGTGCGCCCCTTGACCGCCCGAGATGTCGGACAACCCGTTCAATCGGAATCTATCCCTTTGCCGTTGGTCATCGATGGCGTCCTGGTTCCGAAGACGCTTGGTATCCTTGGCCGCGACAAAGAGTGGCTAAAGTCGGAATTAAAGCGCCGCGGATACGCGATGTCGGACGTGTTTTACGCTTCGATTGACACGCAAGGTCAAATTTGGATTGACGAGCGCGACGCCAAGGACAAAAAACAGCGAGATAAACCATCAGACAAACATTAGATGGCAAATGGCATCCACGAGACGAGGCGCGCGAGTAGTGGACCAATTCTCGGCACTCGTCGGATGTTGCGCGTGGTGAGCACGCGAAGTGCGCACAACAGCCCAAAGTAGAGAATGAACCCGCCGACGATGGCCAGCATCATGGAGCCAAACGACAGGGGATTTTGTCTCCATGTGATAACTTGCATATAGAGAAACATCCCACAGGAGGCCAGCGCGACGCGTGTCAACGCCTGCAGTCGGATGGTAAACCCGACGTAACGGACGACGAACCAGAGGTTGAGGATGCAGGAAACGGTGAACGACGCCACGGTTGCCATGCTTACGCCAAGGATTCCAATGGTCGGTTTGGCGGCGAGGACGTAGATGAGCACGAGCTTGAGGACGCCGCCGATAATGGAATTGACCATGGCTATTCCGGCTTTGTTCAAGCCTTGCAGAATGCCGGTTAGTGGCGCCTGCAGGCAGAGTAAGAACATAAAGGGGGCCATCACGGCCAGAATGGGCCCGATGGAGTCCTCCTTGTAAATATAGTGTGTGAGTGGTCCCGAGAACATCGTCAGCACCACTGCCGTTGGAAAGGCGACCATCGCTGTCGCAGTGAAGCTCTGAGAGAGTCGGATGCGAACGCGATAGCGCTCGGATGCCGCCATGGCTTCCGACACGGAAGGGACCAAATTTGTGGCCAAAGATCCGGTGAACACCGTCGGAAACACGAGTAACGGGATGGCCATGCCGCTATATTGGCCGTACAGCGTGGTGGCGGTCGCCGTAGCGAATCCGGCCGCCTGAAGTGCACGCATGACGAGAATCGGTTCAGCTGCGAACAAGAGTGACCAAATCAACTTGCTGAAGGTTACAGGTAGTGCGATTTCCCCCATCGCGTGGAGGGTCTGCCGGACTGATTCCTGGCTTCGTGTCGCACCTTCCGGTAATACGTCGTCCAAACGCCCCCTGCGGCGCTGGGCAACGATGAGGAACAGTAAGCCACACAATTCCCCAAGTACCATGCCCATCATGGCCGCCGCCGCCGCATACGCCAGCGAGAACTGCACGAAATAGGCCGCTAAGATCCAGATACTGATGATGCGGACGGTTTGTTCGAGAATCTGCCCCCAAGCGGTTGGCGACATGTCCTGCAGACCTTGAAAATACCCCCGGTACAGACTGGAAACGGCGATGATGCTGACGACGGGGATCATCACGAGATACGTCGGGAATGCGCGCGGGTCTGAGAGCCAATGGTGTTGAACAAAACCGCGGCACGTGTACATAGCAATGGTCAAGATGATGGTCATCACGGACACAACGCCGACACTGACCGCCATGATGCGCTTGACGCGGGCTTTATCGTTTTGAGCCACCGCTTCTGCCACGAGTTTGGAGATGGCGAGCGGCAAACCTGCAGTGACCAGCGTGAGTACGAGGCCTAGGATGGGAAAGACAATCTGAAATAGACCCATTCCTTCTGCTCCGATAATCCGCGTGAGAAATACGCGGTAAACAAAGCCCATAATCCGCGTGATGAGACCTGATATCATGAGAATCAGTGCACCGTGGAGGAAGGACTGCCGATTCACACTGCAACGCTCCGATCTTTTGAAACTTTATCAGACTGTGAATTTGTGGTGAATAATGGCCGTTTTTCCTGGTTCAAAGATGACTGTAAGCCGCTATTGCGGTACGCTTGCCATACAGGCCTAGGCTGTCCTTAATCCATATGCGGACAATGTGTCGTCTAGTCCATGTAGCAGAGCGGCGCTGGAAAAGGAATGTGGACCATCTTTGTGGAAGATTTCAGCCTGGCTAGTAAGAAGGAGGCAACCATGTGAATCCGCAAGAAGCGCCTCATATTCGCCCGTATATCACTGAGTTGATGAGCCTCTGCGCCACGAAGGTTGAAGAGTTTCGACTCTTGGGTTATGAAGAGGTGAATTTGGACGATGTCTGGCGCTTTGTGTGCGCCAAACTGCCGAACGATGCGCCAATCCATCGGATTGTTGATTTCATTTTATCCATCCGCGTGATGGACTTTATGAACTATCAGACGATTGAGGCCTTTCGTGGCGAACTGTAGACAAGTGGCACACTTTTGCTGTATTGCTAACAAGCATGGTTTGACGTCGAATTTTGGCGTTGCGTATACTGGACATGTTATGCCATTATGCGTATTCGGAATGTTTGCCCCGTGAACCGATCGTAAGGAGGACAATCTATGAAATGGGGACGCTTTTTAGCGTTCTTGCTGATGGCCGCAGTCATTCTTGGTGGGACTGCCGGCTCAGTAACGAACCTATGGAAATCGATCCCGCTTGGGCTCGATTTACAAGGTGGCTTTGACCTGTTGTACAAAATAGAGCCGCTGCCCGGACAGCCAATCACCGAGAGCGGCAAACAGGCGCTCGTTCAGGCGGTGGAAAATCGCATCAACAGCATAGGTACGGAGTCGCCGATGATTGACCTGGAAGGACAAAACGAGTTGCGGGTGCAACTCGCAGGCACGTTTAACCAGGCGCACGCGAAGCAGGTGATTGGTACCACTGCGCAACTGCAGATTTATTCAAGTGCCAAGATAGACAAAAAAACCGGTAAAATCACCGGTCCGGCTGGAAAATTGCTCGCCACAGGCAGTGATTTAAAAAGCAATGCAACGTGGGTTCAAGACCCAAATACTGGACAGAACGAAGTCGCGATTTCGTTCAAAAATCCGACCCAGTGGGAGAACATCACCAAACAGTATTATCAGAAACCAATTTATGTGTTTTTGAATGGCCAGCTACTGACCGACCCAGTCATCAAGCAAAAGATGTACTCGGGCGACAGTGTCATTTCCGGGCCGAGCTTAAACACGGTACAAGCTTGTAACCAGTTGGCGAACTCCATCAATGCGGGCGCCCTTCCGTATAACTTGTCCTTAGTCAGCCAGCAGAGTGTAGGCCCGTCGCTCGGACAAGAGAGTTTAAAGGCTACATTGTGGGCAGGACTTGCCGCGATGGTGCTGATTTTCATCTTTATGATTGTGATGTATCGGATGGCGGGTCTCATCGCCGACTTGGCGTTGGTCGCTTATGGCTACGTGACGATTGCAGTGTTTGACGGCATGCACATCGTGCTCACGCTGTCGGGACTCGCGGCCTTGGTGCTTGGCGTCGGGATGGCGGTTGACGCGAATATCATCACATACGAGCGAATCAAGGATGAGATGCGCAACGGCCGCAGTTTGAAATCCGCTGTCAAAATTGGGAACAAAAACGCCTTGCGCACCATTTTGGATTCGAACGCGACGACGTTTATCGCCGGTGCGGTCATGTATGCGTTTGGCGAAGGGGACATCCGCGGTTTTGCCACCGCGTTGATGATTAGTATCATCGTCAGCTTGTTGACCGCCGTGCTCCTCAGTCGGGTGCTTTTGTTCACGTTTACCAATTCCAATGCGATTCGTCGTCCGTGGTGGTACGGCGTGGGGAAAGGAGTGCTGAAGAACGATGAAACCAAAGTTTGATATCATCCGTTTGAGCAAGTGGTTCTTACTCCTCTCCAGTGCCATTACGGTCGCCGGTATCGTCGTTTTCGCGATATTTGGGTTCAATTTGGGGACTGACTTTAAAGCGGGATCGCGTGTGCAGATCTCATTTTCGCAGCCAGTCAATCAGGAAAAAGTCGGGCAGATGTTTCAGTCTATCGGCGTCCCGATGAGGGATACATCGATTACGGTCGCAGGCACGCGGCAAAATGTTGCGGTCGTTCGCTTCCCGGAAGTGCTGACGAGTGCGCAGCAGAACAAATTAGATGGCGCGGAGAAGGCGTATTTCGGCAAGGATTTGCCAGACAGTGTACAGACTGTCGATCCGTTTGTGGCCACGCAAACGGCGCACAAGGCGGTGTACGCGGTGCTTATCGCAGCGGCGTTTATCGTCGTCTACATCGCCATTCGGTTTGAGTTCCGCTTCGCGATAGCTGGCATTATCGCCTTGCTGCACGACGTATTCATCGTGTTGGCGGCGTTTGCCCTTTTGCGGCGCGAGGTGGATTTGACGTTTATTGCGGCGGTCTTGACGATTGTCGGTTATTCGATTAACGATACGATTGTCATCTTCGACCGCATCCGTGAGAATTTGAAGATTGTCAAACCAAAAGATGTCGAGACGCTGAAGCAACTCGTCAATCGAAGTCTGTGGCAGACGATGTCGAGATCGATAAACACGGTCGTCACGGTCCTGATCGCCGCAGTCATTTTGTATTTCTTCGGCGGCGTGTCCATTCGCAACTTCACCTTTGCGTTGATTATCGGGTTGGTATCTGGTGCGTACAGTTCCATCTTTATTGCGAGCCCGCTGTGGGTTCTGATGCGCGGGCGCTCGCTGAAGCGGGGCAAACGCAAGGAAACGGCCAAAACGGAACTCGTGTAATTGTGTTGTGGAATGACAAGCGCTCCTTTTGGGGCGCTTTCTTTATCTTTGAGGCCAGAGTCGGGTAGGCTGTGTGTATGGAGATTGGATTTAGGTGGGAGGCAGGCTGTTGAGTACCCTGACAAGAGATGAGAGAAGTGGAACCCGTGTCGCGTATGCAAACGCGGTCGTCAACATTCTGTTGGCGGTAGGCAAGGGCGTCGTCGGGATTCTCGCGGGAAGTGAGGCGCTGGTTGCGGACGCGGTCCACTCCGCTGCCGACCTGATTGGTTCCTTGGCGGTGATTATTGGGCTGCGCATCGCCAGAAAGCCGCCGGATGAAGACCATCCATATGGCCACGGCAAAGCGGAACTCATCGCTTCTACCATTGTCGCTGGGTTTCTCGTCGCGGCTGCGGTCGAGGTTGGGTATACGTCTGCCACGTCGCTGTTTCACAGCCCCACTCGTCCGGAGAGCATCGCGGCGTATGCGGCGTTGGCCGCGATGATTGTCAAGGAGTTGTTGTATCACTTTAATATTCGTCTCGGCAGAAGGTTGAAAAGCAAGAGTTTAATTGCCAGTGCCTATGACCATAGATCAGATGTATACTCGTCTTTAGCGGCCTTTATCGGCATCGGGTTGTCGCTTTTAGGACATCACCTACATATTCGATGGCTTTTGTACATGGACTCGGTGGCCGGGATTTTTGTCGCCGTCCTCGTGTTGCGGATGGCAATAGAAATCGCCAAGGATTCGCTGCAGAGTTTGATGGACAGGGTCGTGCTTGAAGAGCAGGACCTTTTGCCCTACCGTCGCGCGGCGGAGGCCGTGGAAGGGGTACGGAGCATCGATGAAATTCGCGTACGGGACCACGGGCAGTATGTCGTCGTCGACTTGGAAATCGGCGTCGACGCCCACATCACAGTGGCGGAGGGACATGACATTGCCGCGGCTGTGCGGTCCCAGATGAGACAGCAGTTTGACGGTATTCTCGACGTGTTCGTCCACGTCAATCCATATTACGGAGAAGAAGAGAGGTAGGACGAACGTGTCAACACAGACCCCGCTTTGGCTGACCGCCGGCGTCCCGGAAGACCTGGCGATGGCAATTGCCAAAGCGTTAGATGTACCTCGACGAGTGGCGCGGTGGTTGGTCGCACGTAGCATTAAGACCCCCGAGGAAGCTCGTCGGTTTCTCTATGCCCGTGAACAGTATTCTGATCCGTTTGATTTCAAAGAGATGCGCCAGGCAGTGGAACGAATTCAGACTGCGCTTGCAGGCGGTGAGCACATCGTGATTGTCGGCGATTATGACGTCGACGGCGTCACGGCCAGCGCGATTTTGGCCAGTGAACTGGAGGCCCAGGGCGCAAACTGGACGTGCCTCATCCCGGAGCGCGTCGCCGATGGCTACGGCTTGAGTGAAGGTTTAGTAGAGCGCGCGGCTGAACAAGGGGCTTGTCTCATCATCACCGTGGACAATGGGATTCGCGCTCACGAGGCCATCGAGTTGGCGCTCGACCTCGGAATTGACGTCATTGTGACAGACCACCACGAACCGGACGACAAGACGCCTTTGCCGATGTGCAGCGCCGTCGTTCACTGGTCGCGCCACGAACGGCCAAACGACAGCATCGTCCTGTCCGGCGCGGGCGTGGCTTGGAAGCTGTGTCAAGCGATTGAACAAGTGTCCCGCCCCAAGGCGAAGCCATCCGATCACGCCGATTGGCTTCTCGGCCTCGCCTCCCTTGGCGCCATCAGCGATATTATGCCGATGCGCGGCGAGAACCGGCGTCTGATTCGGGAGGGGCTTGCGGCTTTGAGCTTGTGTCGCCGACCTGGGTGGTTGGCGTTGTGTGAAAAAGCCCGCGTCAATCTCGACGAACTGACCGCCACCGGGGTGGCATGGCGGATTGCACCACGCATGAACGCCGCTGGCCGGATGGCGAGCGCCATGGTGGCGTTTGATTTGCTCTTGTCCCATAATCGTACGGAGGCCGCGGAGTTGGCCGACGCACTGGAGCAGTTGAACACAACGCGGAAGAAGGTAACGGAGTCGGCAGTCGAGGAGGCCAAGGCGCAAGTTGAGGCCCACTCTCCAGGCGGGCGCCCGTCTGGCATTGTCGTCGCCGGCCCGTGGCCGCTTGGCGTGGTTGGGATTGTGGCGGCAAAATTGGTCGATCACTACAACTGCCCCGCCATCGTTCTCGCGGATGCAGGGGAGCCGGTGCTGCGCGGATCTGGTCGCGCACCGAGTGGATTTTCGCTCCACGACGCGCTGGAGGCGTGCAGTTCATTGCTGCACCACTTTGGTGGACACGACGCGGCAGTTGGATGCGGGGTGTCGCGCACGCAGGTGGAGGCCTTTCGCGAGGCGTTTGCGGCCGTCGTCGAGGCTGCGCCGCACGCAAATGGGGACAGCGAGGACATGGTGGCGGACGATTTTTTGCCGCTGGAGGAAGTGACGCTGGAGACGCTGGAGTGGACGTCGCGATTTGCTCCACACGGGCCGGAAAATGATCCATTGCGTTTCTTCATTGGACCAGCTATTGTCAAGTCCGTCGCATCTTTAGGGGATGGTTCACACCTTCGACTTCGCCTGCAGGAGGGAAAATCGGAGGCGGACGTGGTTTGGTTTCAGGCACCTGATGGCGCCAAATCAGATATTGCGAGCGGCGATTTGGTCGCCGTCGTCGTCGAATTAGAAGAGAATGTGTGGCGCGGCAACCGAAGGATCCAATTGCGCGCCGTGCAAGGATGGCGCCTAAAGGATCCGGTGCTTCGAGACGTCTTCGCCGTTTTCTATCGACACTTGTTGAAAGCGCGGGTTGTCTCGCGAGATGTGTTCGCGACACTGGTTCCAGGTCAGACAGAAGCCAAAGTCGAGGTGATTTTGTCGACTTTTGTGGAGTTAGGGTTTGCCGAGTGTCATAATGGTACGTATCATGTTGTTGAGGCTGCAGGTCCGCGCGATTTGCGCGAGGCACTCTCCTACCAAGCGCATTTGAGAACGCACTTTGTGCCGTTCTTATAAAAGCGAAATCACCCTGTTCGGTTACAGTCACCGCACAGTCATTACGAGGAGCGAACTTGATTGACGATAGACTATCGCAGTTTGATTCGAGACATTCCAGACTTCCCGAAAGAAGGAATTCTGTTTCGGGATATCACTCCATTGTTGGCGGACGGTGAAGCCTACCGTACGGCTATTCGCCAACTCGGGGAGCAGGCAAAGGCTTGGGGCGCAGAGGTCATTGTTGGGCCCGAAGCCCGTGGCTACGTGGTCGGGGCGCCTCTGTCCTATGCCTTAGGCGTTGGTTTTGTACCGGTCCGCAAACGCGGCAAACTACCTGCACAAACCGTGTCGGTGACGTATGATTTGGAGTATGGACGGGATATCCTGGAAATTCATACGGATGCCATTCGCCCTGGCCAAAAAGTCGTCTTGGCAGACGATTTGTTGGCGACGGGCGGCACGATGGCAGCGACCATGGAATTGGTTCGCAAGCTCGGTGGCGAGGTCGTTGGCGCGGCATTTTTCATTGAACTGTCAGCGTTAAACGGACGTTCAAAACTCGATGATATCCCAGTTTGTACACTGGTAAAATATGAAGACTAACTTGCGATGAGGCGAGTGGGGGGGAAAACCGATGTCAGAAACGACGATTGACGCGCTATGTGAAAAACTGAAGACCTATTGTAGCGCAGAAGAGGTGGCGAACGTCCGCAGGGCGTACTTGTTTGCAGAACGGGCGCATGCGGGACAACAGCGGATGTCGGGCGAACCTTATATCACCCACCCACTCGCCGTCGCCTCTATTTTGGCTGACTTGCAGTTGGATGCGCCGGCGGTGATGGCTGCGCTGTTGCACGATGTGGTCGAGGATACGGACGTCACCGACGCCAACCTTGTGGAGACGTTCGGGGCGGAAGTCGCTGCATTGGTCGACGGCGTGACCAAGCTCAAGCGCATTAAATTCGACTCGCGCGAAGAGCAGCAGGCGGAAAACCTGCGGAAAATGTTCATGGCGATGGCCAAGGACATCCGGGTCTTAATTATCAAGTTGGCGGACAGGCTCCACAACATGCGAACCATTCGCTATCAAACGCCGGATACACAGCGGCGGAAAGCGCGCGAGACGCTCGAAATTTTTGCGCCGCTTGCACACCGACTGGGCATCAATACGATAAAGTGGGAACTTGAGGACATTTCGCTTCGCTACCTCAATCCACAGCAGTACTATCGCATTGTCAACTTGATGGCTCGCAAGCGCAAGGAACGTGAACAGTTTATCGACGGTGTGATGGATCTCTTGCGTGAGAAACTCACGGAGATGAATTTGAAGGCGGAGGTCAGCGGGCGCGCCAAGCACATTTACAGCATTTATCGCAAGATGACCACGCAGCATAAGGAATTTAACGAAATATACGACCTCTTCGCCGTTCGGGTCACCGTCGAGAATATCAAGGACTGCTATGGTGTTCTGGGTGTGGTTCACACCATGTGGAAGCCGATGCCGGGGCGCTTTAAAGATTATATTGCGATGCCCAAGGCCAATATGTATCAGAGCCTTCATACGACTGTGATTGGTCCGAACGGCGAACCGCTGGAGATTCAGATTCGCACTTGGGAGATGCACCAGACCGCCGAATACGGGATTGCCGCGCACTGGGTCTACAAGGAGAGCAAGACGTCGCAGCGCGCCGACGGGGATTTTGCGAAGAAGCTCGCCTGGTTCCGCGAAGTGCTTGAGTGGCAGCAGGATTTCCGCGACGCGCAGGAGTTCATGGAGACGCTCAAGATAGACCTCTTTTCTGATCAGGTCTTCGTCTTCACGCCAAAAGGCGACGTGATTGAATTGCCGGCGGGGTCTGTTCCAATCGATTTCGCGTATCGCATTCACACGGCTATCGGGAATCGCTGTATTGGAGCCAAGGTCAATGGGAAGATGGTACCCCTTGATTATCGGTTGCGCACCGGCGACATCGTCGAGGTCGTCACGTCCAAGCACAGTTACGGACCGAGTCGGGACTGGCTCAAGATTGTCCAGTCATCACAGGCCAAAAGTAAAATTCGTCAGTGGTTCAAGCGTGAAAAGCGCGAGGAAAACATCGCGCGTGGGCGAGAACTCATTGAAAAGGAAATCGTTCGCCAGCGCTTAGACCCGAAACAATTGATGAATACGCCATTTTTGACCGAGGCGTTGCACAAGTTCAGCTTCACGAAGGAAGAGGACTTGTTTGCAGCTGTCGGATACGGTGGCATGAGCGCCGCACAAGTCGTCACGCGGTTAGTTGAGGCACACAAGAAGACGTTGGATGAGAAGCCGCTCGATTCTCTGTCGTTGACGTCAAAGACGCAACAAAAACCGAGTGACACGGGCGTGCGCGTAAAAGGCGTGGACAATCTGCTGATTCGTTTCGCTCGCTGCTGCCATCCCGTGCCGGGTGACGAGATTGTTGGTTTTGTCACGCGCGGGCGGGGCGTGTCGGTTCATCGGACCGATTGTCCAAACGTAAAATCGTTGATAGCGGATGGAACGCGTGCGCTGGACGTCGAGTGGGCGACGAACAAGGATTGGTCGTACAATGCTGAAATTGAGGTTACGGCGCTCGACAGAAATGGGCTTGTGAACGAAGTGATGAACGCCATCGCCGAGACCAAGACCGACATTACAGCCGTGAGTGCGCGTGCCGATGCGAAGAAAATCGCGCATATTCACATGAGTGTTCGGATTCGCAATTTAGATCACCTGCGCAGCGTCGTCGAGCGATTGAAGCGGCTTAAGGATATTTACAGCGTCCGAAGAATGGTTCAGTGAGGAGCGTGGAGAATGCGTATTGTCGTGCAGCGCAGTGGTCCAGCGCGGGTTGAAGTGGAGGGCCGGGTGACGGGAGAGATTCACGCCGGGCTCGTCTTACTCGTCGGCGTTGGCCGTGGCGACACAGAGGCCGATGCTGATTACTTGGCGGATAAGGTGGCACATCTGCGGGTATTCCCCGATGACGAGGGGAAAATGGGCCGTGATATCACGGAAGCAGGCGGGCAGATTTTGTCCGTGAGCCAGTTTACGCTCTACGGAGATGTGCGCAAAGGCCGCAGGCCCAGCTATGCTGCGGCAGCAGAGCCGGAAGAGGCCAATCGACTCTATGAGTATTTCAACGAAAAGTTGCGGGCGCTTGGCCTGCATGTCGAAACGGGCGTCTTTCGCGCGATGATGGACGTCCATCTGGTCAACGACGGTCCAGTCACCATTTTGCTCGACAGCGCCAAGCAGTTTTGACCCATTTCGTGTGTTGGTGGGCATGTGAGGAGGCATCTCTGAATGGAAATACGCCGTTTTGTGATGAGTCCACTGAGATCGAACTGCTATGTCGTTTCCGAATCGTTGGAGCGGGGAAGCCCGGCGGTGATTGTCGACCCAGGGGATACGTACCTGGATGAAGTCTTTGCCTATGTCGAGGAACACGGCTTGCGCGTGGTGGCCAACTGGAATACACATGCACATTTCGATCACGTCGTAGGCGTCGATTTGGTGCGTGAGAGGTATCAGTGTCCTTCGTTTGTCCATGTCGACGACGTGGAGATCTGGGAGCGGACGCCGGCCAACACGTTGCGTTGGATTGGCAAGGAAGTGCCACCGCTGCGGGCACCAGATGGGGTGCTTCGCGACGGTGACGAGTTGCAGTTGGGCTCGCTGAAGTTTACGGTCTGGCATACGCCAGGACATTCACCTGGCTGTGTGTGTTTTGTTTCTGACACATTGGCGATAACCGGGGACACGCTGTTTAAAGGAACGGTGGGGCGGACGGATTTGGAGGAGTCCGACCCGCAGGCGATGGAGGACTCGCTGCGCCGGATTCTCGCCTGGGATGATGCACTGCAATTGTATCCAGGTCATGGCGGCGATTCGACCATGCTTGAAGAGCGCGAGAAGAATCGCTTTCTGCGAATTGCGGCTCGCGGCGGAAAATAAACGGTATATGGCTTTGAACTCAATCCGGGTCTTGTGGGTGTGCTTCACTCGCAGGACCCGGATTTTCTGATGGTATGGAATGCACGTACAGCGCTCATGCTACGCGTAGGCAGGAGGCGAATAGACGATGATCAACCACGAAATTCACGCGACACACACGTGTTTTGCATGCGATACCATCATTCCATGGACAGGCGACGTGTTCGGCAATGTCATCCTTGTCCACGGAAATGAAGTGGATGCCACCATTGCGGTGAGTGACCAGAAGGGCGAGTATGTAGAATGCTCTGTTCAACTGCAGTGCCCCGAGTGTGGCGCGGTCAATCAGTTTAAAGTCCTTCACCACAGGTGACTAGCGCACGAGGTCTCCACGCTGGCCGAGCGGGGGAAGTTCCTGGGCTTGCCTGAGGGCACTCGAATATAGTTCGGACAAAGAACTCCATGGCCCCTGTGCCTCGCCCAGCCGTACGTCAAAAGCCTGGCTCGGATCTCCCAACAACTTTGCCCGCATTTGCATCAGGCTCAGTTGCTCCATCAGCTGCCGTACAAAATGTGTGACTTGTAATGGTCCCTCACCAAACATGATGATGATAAACGCATTGCTCTCGATGCGGAACGGCAACGCGTTTTCACGGAGGTTGCAACGAGTGACTTCCGCGAGCACGGCCATCGCTTGCTCCCATTGTTCGATTTCCAAGTGCTCTGTGTTCACGATAGAAACATAAACGAGCGAAACGTCGCCGAAATGGTTCGCGTACGGATGTTGGCAGACTTGTTCGAGTACCGTAACGGGCTCTTCAGCGACCCTGAGTGCACTGAAGAAACTGCGCGTGTAGAATTTCGTCGTTTGGTCCAGGTAGCTGTGTCGTTGGCGAAGTTCGTCCAGATAAGCGGCGTAAATGGTGTCGCCTAAACGCGTGGACAAACGCACGAGCAATCTCCGGTCATCATCCGTGTACAAGTTGGGATGGCTGGATTGCAGTGTAAACATCCCGTAGACCTCTTGTCCCCGCATGAGCGGTACGCGCACGATGCTGCGCACACCCTGTGCACCTAGTTCGTAATCCTCGGGAAATTCGGGTTCACGCAGCAAATCCCCACAAAGCGAAGACGATTTTGTCTTCTGAATAAATGAGAGGCCGCTTTTGGTTGTCGGGATGAGTGTCCCAACGACGCGTGCAGGTATGTCGTCGCGCATCGAAGCTTCGTGGATGGCGCAGTATTGGCCGTCTTCACCCATGAGCTCGATGCTAAACCGGTCGCACGGGATGCGCTCCATGATGCAATCAGGCAGAGTTGTCACCAACTCTCCAAGGCGCGGCCGTTTTTGGACGGCCATTCCCACACGCTCCAGCCACTCGTGTTCAGCTAACTGCAGTGACAACGCATCGTGATCTCGCCACAAAGCATATGCGCCGCGCGGTTGCGGGGATGCTTCGAACGATGTGAGGCGGAATGACGTCGGCGGAACAGGTTTACCGAATAGATAGCCTTGGATTTCATCGCACTTATTGTCGCGGAGGAAGTCGAATTGTTGGACTGTCTCGACACCTTCGGCGACCACGTTTAAATTGAGTGACTTTGCCAACGAGATAATGGCGCCGATGATTGGGTTTTGGTTGACAGCACTTTGAATGCCAGCCGTGAACGACCTATCGATTTTAATCGTTTGGACGGGAAAACGCATTAAGTAACTGAGTGACGAGTAGCCGATGCCAAAGTCATCAATGGCGATACGAACGCCTAGGTTCCGCAGTTCGGTCAGTACATGCACCGCGTTGTCGACATCTTGCATCGCGGTTCGTTCGGTGATTTCCAGTTCGAGCAAGTTGGGATCCATCTTGGTTTCACGTAGGATACGCCGCACGAGATCTGGAAAATCCGGCTGCATAAACTGCCTGCTGGAGACATTGACGCTCATGCGCACGCGATACCCATCCGCAAGCCACCGTGCACCTTGTTCACAGACGGAACGCAGCACATACGCATCGATGGGCAATATCAAATCACTTGCTTCGGCCACCGGAATAAAGTGATGCGGCGGAATTTCTCCGTACTCCGGGTGCCGCCAGCGGCAAAGCGCTTCCGCGCCAATGACCTGCATGGATTTTGCCTGTATTTTTGGTTGATAATAGATCTCCAAGTCGTGATTGTTCAGTGCATTGCGCAACATCGTCTCGACGATGAGCGGGGTCAATGGAAGGTCCGTCTCTGTCGTCGAGTGAACACATACCTGATTTCTCCCTGCGTCTTTCGCGCGCTTCGCGGCTGATTCGGCCATCACGAGCGTGGGCTCCAGCTCACTACCTGACGCGTTCGCAGCAACGCCAATGCTAGCTGTAACGACGATGTCGTGATGCCCCAGGCGATGTGGTTCCGCAATGGCGTGAAGCAATCGCTCTGCGAGTGCAAGCGTACTTTCACCCGGCAAGTTGAAACAAGCCACGACGAATTCGTCTCCGCCGAAACGCCCAATCATGGATTCACTGGGGCAATGTTGCACGATTCTCCGTGCGATTTCCCGAAGAATCTGATCACCCACACCATATGTAAAGTTTTCGTTCACCTGTCGGAATCGATCAAGGTTAATAAACACAATCGACGACGACGATATGTGGGGCATTGGAGTGCCCATAGCTCGTAAGAACTGACTGCGGGAGAGCAGATTGGTCAACGGATCTCGGTTGACCGACGTAAATTCAGAGCTCACGCGTTGCCACCGCCTAATCATGAGGTCGAATGTGAATGTCGAGCGTAAAGATAGGTGACAAAATTGCCGAGAAGAACCACATCTCGTTTTCGACGTTCATTTACTGAAATCCTCTTGATTCGACCTTGATTTGACGAAAAAAAGGACGCAATGCCACGAAGCATTGCGCCATATCGGAGTAAGGGGTCTTGCACACTTCGTATGATGCCACGCGAGCATTGAAATCACCTTGAAATCACTTTCTCGATTTACGACTGTAGAGAACCCTTGGCTCTCGTTGACAATGTGACGAAGGTGATGGGGGAGACGAGACTCGTGATGACCGCCACGAGGATGACGCAGTCCGCAAGTGATGACGAAAGCGCGCCAATTTGTACGCCAATCTGAGCGGCCGCCGCAATCAGGCTCAGCCGCGCAGAGAGCAGGCACCCGCCAGAGAGCGCTTGGCGCCAGCCAAATTGCCTGACGAGTTGCAGTGAAGGAATCAGCTTTACCGCGAAGGCGACGCAGATAAAAATCGGGATCCAAACAAGCGTCGGGCCAGCGGCAAGGGAGCGAAAATCGAAATCCAGGCCGACGGAGATGAAGAATAGCGGTATGAAAAAGCCATAGCCGATGCCGTGGCTGTAGTCGCGAAGTTTTTCCTTGAATGCAAAAGGTAAGGCCGATACCAGCATCCCGACAAGAAAGCTGCCTAAAATCGGTTCGGCGCCAGTGAAGTCCGCTAGTGCTGCGGTTACGGACAGCAATGCGATGCTCGCTCGATGGACGGAGTTGCCGCATATCAATTTCCATTCCGGAGATGTACATCAGGAACAGAAGCCCAAAGTCTGCGAGGTGGTTCAGCCATGCCACTTCGTCATGCGACATATGGACGTGGTTCGATTGCAGAATGATGCCAAACAACAAGTAGCCGACCGTGGACGGGATACGCAGCAGGGGAATGCGGGTGAGCAGCGAACTGAAGGCGAAGGACGCGGCTAGAATCAGCAAAAAGACGAACAGGGTATCATTCACGATGCCACCTCCCGCACCATGGTATGTTGTGCGGGACAGGTCTAGTACTTGTGTAACGTTTCGTAATCCGCT
The DNA here is from genome assembly GCF_022674245.1 of Alicyclobacillus acidoterrestris. Taxonomy (GTDB): domain Bacteria; phylum Bacillota; class Bacilli; order Alicyclobacillales; family Alicyclobacillaceae; genus Alicyclobacillus; species Alicyclobacillus acidoterrestris. The sequence continues at coordinate 3,242,567 of NZ_CP080467.1, read as the reverse complement.
TTTTCTATCGCGTAGAGGTTCACTGGGGTGCCGCGAAATGTGGTCTTGTCTTGTAATTGCATCCCTATCTTTTGCGCCACGTGAATCGAACGCGTATTTTCCGGTTGAATCAAGCTGACCAGTCGGTGCAGCCCCAGTTCGCGAAACGCCAAGTCGCGAAAGAAGCGAGCGGCTTCGGTTCCGATGCCTAAGCCCCAGTAGCGCCTGGATACCCAATAGCCTAGCTCCATTTGTAATTGGCCATCGATTTCTTGAGGAACTAATCCGGCGTGGCCCACTGGCTGTTGCGTGGCTTTGAAGACGGTGACGAGCACGCCTTTGCCCAGTTCAGATTTGGATAGCCAATATGGATAGTTCAGCTTTAAGTCGGTTTTGGAGCGCACTTTTCCAGAGCCGATAAAGCGAATGACTTCAGGGTCTTGCCACAGGCTTAAATAAAATTGAAAGTCTTTCATCTGGTACGGTCGGAAGAACAGCCGCGAGGTTTCTAGCATGTTCGTACACCCACTTTGATCACGGCGAAATCAACGTATACAACTGCTGCAGAATGACGAAACAGGTCACGCCAATGAACAGCGGACGCACGTACTTCGCGCCGCGCCGAATCGCGAATTGCGAACCGATAATGGCACCGATGACCATACCTGCACCGAGTATGATGCCAGCGAGGTAATCGACGGCGTGGACTGTCACAAAGGCGCCTAGTGCGCCGAGATTCGTCCCGAAGTTCAGTGTTCGGGCGTTGCCACTGGCGTTGACAAAGTTAAATCCGAGCAGCACGAAAATCATCATAAAAAAGGAGCCAGTGCCCGGGCCGAAGAAACCGTCGTAAAACCCGACGACGAGCGCAGCCAGACAGGCGAACAGAAAGACAGACCGCGTCAAGGATGTTCGGTTTTCCGTTAAACCCAAGCGCTTGTTCCAGAATGTGTAACCCGCGACCAAGATAAGAAGTATCAGTACGAGCGGGCGCAAGAAGGATGAGGGCAGATGGTGGACCACCACGGCGCCAGTGGCACCGCCGAGCACGGCGAGTGGGAAAGCCACGAGGACGACGCGGTACGTGACTTTGCCTGATCGGAGATAGGATAGGGAGCTGGTCAAAGACCCCATGGTGCCTGCTAGTTTGTTGGTGCCGAGTGCCGCCGCTGGTGGAAATCCGACAAATAGTAGCGCAGGTAGGGAGATGAGGCCACCTCCGCCGACGGTCGAATCGATGAATCCTGACAGAAGGCCCGAGACAGCAAGTATGATATAGATGGTGGCGTGATGTGCGTACAACAAGTTTATCCGGCCCTTCCCTCGTCAAATCCCACCTATTGTAGCGCTCCATACCGAGAATTGACAATCCCCGCGACATGCGTCCATTCGTCTGCCGATAGGGTTGCGTAACATAAAGTATCTTCGCGCAAGGAGGTGCTTTTATGTACGGAGTATTTGGCGGGTATACACAATGGGCAGTTGTCTTCTTGATCATCTTTGTCCTGTTCATCCTGCTGGTTCCTTACGGCGGCTACGCGGGCGGTGCAACCGGCGCGTACTGAGGCACAACCGAGCACTAGCATGACAAGCGATTCGTCGTCATGCAGAGGAAGGGTCACACGCCCACGTGTGGCCCTTTACTCGATGTTCGGATGAATTGATGGATGTGTGCATGGATTTTATCCGCTCAGCCATGCTATTTAGACAATCCGCAATCGACTGGAGCGAGGTGATGGCATGCGTTTGCACAGGGTGTTGCCAATCCTTTTATCGTTAAACTGCGCTTGGATGACGACTGGGTGCGGCGTGAAAGCGCAGCCACACCGAGCGAACGTCACGCGCGCACAGGTGTCGTCGACAGGATATCGAACAGAATATCGCGCAGAAGGCTCCCCGCTTGCGGTGGATACCGCGATACCAGCACCTGTGCGGCTCAGCCAACTGAAGCGGAGCAATACATGGTACAATACGCGTTTTGTCACTTCGCAGGAAGGATACAGATGGGGGTTCCGGAACACGCAGTTTGCCTTACAACACACAGGTGACCGTGGACGCCATTGGGAAGCCGTGTCGTTACCCGCCAACTGGATGTCCTCCGTTGCATCGAACGTGGATAGTGCTACCCCGTTCGTACAAGTCAAGGCACCAGGCGCCCTCTTTGTGCTGTCGCAGAGTGCGCGGCAACTGACGGTACTTGCGAGTGAATCGAAGGCACAGATTTGGTCACAGCACCAGTTTCGTCTACCTGACGACAATTTGCGGATACATAGCGTTAGTATGCTTTCGAATGGCGACGGATGGGTCGTTCTGAGCAATGCGACATCAGGAAAGGTTGCCTTGCTTCTACATATTCAACTCGCGGATGTAGCACGTACGCAGGTTCAACGTGTCGATGGCTCGACGCGGGCACCTGCACTTGGCGGTAGCGTACAAGCGGTTGTTCGGTTCGTCACACCTGAGCAAGGGTGGATTGTCGCGCGATGGCCTGACGGAAAAGTGCGCCAGTTTTCGACGCAGGATGGGGGCGCTAATTGGCGATGCCACGTCGTCGTGAGTCCGCCTTCATTCGCCCACTTCAGATGTGTACAAGTTTACGCGCCGGCTGTTCGGGACGACGGCACCGGGACATTTGTTGCGCGTTACGTTGGGTTTCAATCGGGACACGCCGTGGTGCACACCGCAGTGTTTTGGACAGAGGCTGGTAAGACATCCATGTTTGCTGAACCGGTGGATACCATCGATTTCGCTGTGTCCGATTACTGGGGCACGCCTATCGCCTGGCTGGATGCCGACTCGGGGTTCACCATTCGCGACAGTCGGCTGATTGTCACCCACGACGCAGGCGCGTCGTGGGTTTGGATACCCTCTCGCCAGCTTGAGCGCGCGTTGTCGCAGTTTCCGCGCATTCTCAGCCTTCAATTTGTCTCCCAGACGGACGGGTTTGCGTATTTGCAATCCCGCGACTATCGCCAGACGATTCTTCTCGCCACGACGGACGGGGGGATTACGTGGGCGTTGCGCTCGAACTGACGAGTCGATTTAGCGGCTGCGAACTTGTTGTGTGAGATAGGAAAGCGCCGCTTTTGCAACTTCTTCGCCATGAACAATACAGTCTGGCAGACCCAACCCTCGATAGCCACCACCGGCTACCCAAACACCAGGCAAGCTCGCACGGATATCTTCTTCTAAGTTCGCCCATTGACTCAGGTGACCAACAGGATAGTTTGGCATCGCGTCATTCCAGCGTGTCACTTTGTGGAAAGCAGGTGATGCCGAAAGCCCTACTAATTCACGCACTTCGCGTTGGACGAGTCTAGCCATCTCCACGTCGTCGAGCGACAAATACGCTTGTTGACCGGCGCGACCCACATAACAACGCAGAATGACAAATCGTTCATCTGTCGTATGTGGCCACTTGCTCGATACCCATGTGCTCGCCGTGATCGCGCGGTTTTCCGTTCGGGGGACGAGAAACCCAGACGCATGACTTAAATCGACATCGACACTGTCGGCGGGGTAGCCGAGAATGACCGTAGCGGTCGACACGTATGGTACGTCAAATTGTTTCGATCTCGCCGGTAAATGCACATCGAGCAACCGTTTCATCGCCTTGACGGGTGTGCAGACGAGGACAGCGTCAAATGTTGCAGTGGTGACATCGCCGTTCGTCTCGACTGTCAGCTGGTAGCCTTCTGATGTTTGTTCGAGCTTTGAAATGTGGTGAGATTTTTTGATTGTCACGTTAGGTTCGAGCTCGTCTGCCAAACGCTCGATCACGGTTTCTAATCCACCCTTGACCGTGATAAATGCACTGCGGCCATTTTGATTTGCGGGTGCGGCTTTTGGGCGCATGCTGCGCGCTCCGATAATGAGACTTCTGTACTCGTCTGCAAGCTGACCAAACTGTGGCCATGTCGCCTGTAGGCTGAGCTCGTCGATATTTCCCGCGTAAATGCCTGCAAGCAGTGGTTCGGCCAGTCCGTCTACCCATTCGTCGCCGAGTCGAGTGCGCAAGAAGTGGCCCAAGGAAACGTCTTTTGACAGGTCTGTGCGGGGGAGTAACAGGTCGAACAGCGTGCGGAATTTGCCCTGGGCGGAGAGTACATCGGATTCCATGAACGTAGAAATATCCCGTGGAATCGCCATATGCGTGCCACGCGGCATAGACCGGAGCTTACCGTCTTTCACGATATAGGTGTGCGTGGACGCCGGGTTTTGTTCGACCACCTCGGAAGCCAGTCCCAGCTCGCGCAACAAGTTGATGCCTGCAGGCTTTCTCGCCAAAATGGAATCGGGACCACCTTCGAGGGTGAGCCGCCCATCCCGATAAGTTATCACCTTGCCGCCAATGCGGTCACTTGCCTCGTACACGGTGATTTCCACGTTTTGTTCCTGCAATCTTGCATCTTTACATAGGCGGCGGGCTGCAGTGAGTCCCGTAATACCAGCGCCGATGACGGCGACGCGATAGGTCATTTACTCCACGTCTCCTTGCTGTTCGCACTTTCTAATTGCATTTCGAAGTGCTCGCAAAAATTCTGGATCATCGTTCATCTGGCGCGTGCGCACAAGATGAATACCGAGTTCTTTTGCCACCTGCTTCGCTTCAATATCGATGTCGTACAAAACCTCGAGATGGTCGGCCACAAACCCCTGTGAGCACGAGACCACTTCCTTCACACCTTGTTCCTTGAGGCTTCGCAGGACGTCGAGAATATCTGGACCGAGCCAAGGTTCGCCGGTTTGCCCCGCACTTTGCCAGGCGAATTGATAATGATTCAACTGCAAGCGGCGCGCGACCTCTTCGCCAGATTCGTGAAGTTGACGAACATATGGGTCGTCCGTCTGGAGAATTCGCTCCGGCAGGCTGTGGGCAGAAAATACGACCACCGCGTCTTTTGGATTGGCGCACAAATGGAGCGCTTCGCCCACGCGAGCGGTCAACACGTCGAGAAATGCTGGTTCCATGTGCCACTGGTGGACAAAGCGGAATTTCGGACCACCCAGCTTCTTCGCCGTCTCAAGCGCTGTTTTTTCGTAAGCCCCGACACTCATTTTCGAATAGTGGGGTGCCAGCACGATGCCGACGGCTTCTGTGATGCCGTCTTGATACATTTGTTCGACGGCGTCCTCGATAAATGGCGCGATATGTTTCATCCCCTGGTAGAGCGATACGTCTCGCCCACCGTCTGCGTGGAGAAGTTGTTCAAGGCCGCGCACCTGTGCCTGTGTAATTTCAGTCAGTGGGGAAACGCCGCCAATGGCTTCGTAACGTCTAATTAAATCCGCCAGCTGTTCGTCTGATGGTGCGCGACCGTGTCGAATGTGTGTGTAGTAAGGAAGCACTTCCTCCAAATTGTGCGGCGTACCGTATGCCATGACAAGCACTCCAAGTGGCGTCGTCATCGGCTAGCCCTCCTCGTCAGTCCATGGTCAGTAGATGTACATTCGGTCAACAACCGTCTCTAAATCTAGGAGCCTTGGCCAGTCGCATGCCAGGGCATGATTGGTTACACGCCGCGATTGACGTCAAATTCGTGCACGACGTCGACCAGGTATTTTAACGCCGCGATGTCCGTGGTCGGTTTGACACCATGACCCAGGTTGAAGATAAAACCGGGGTCCTTCGTGCCCTGCTGTAAAATATCGATTGCGCGTCGCTTCATTTCGGCGGCAGGTGCGAACAGCATGGCAGGGTCAAAATTGCCTTGCAGAGCCACATCTGATCCGACACGTTGGCGCGCGTTCGCGAGGGGGACACGCCAGTCGACGCCAATCACATTGGCACCTGTGGTCGCGAATTCCCCAAGTAATTCTCCAGTGTTGACACCGAAGTAAATTAAGGGCACACCGAGCGGTTGTAACCCTGCGAAGATGCGTTGCATCGTCGGCTTTACATACTGGACAAAATCACTTGGCGCCAGGCTGCCTACCCAGGAATCGAACACTTGCAGCGCTTGTGCGCCTGCCTGGACCTGCTCTCCGGCATAGCGGATGACCATATCTGCCAGCTTGTCCATCAACTTTTGCCACAATTCCGGACGGGCGACCATCATCTGCTTGGTCTTGAGGTAATCGCGCGAAGGCCCCCCCTCAATCATGTAGCTGGCGAGCGTAAACGGGCCGCCAACAAAGCCGATCAGCGGCACAGTTAACTCGCTGGCGAGTCGTTCGATTGTCTGCAGGACGTGCGGAAGTTTTTCTTTCGCGTCAAATACTTCTAGCCGCTCCACGTCGCGTTCGTGTCGAATGGGCGTTGCAATAATGGGCCCGACATGTTCACGGATTTCAAAAGGTAGGCCCATGGCACCGACCGGAATCATGATGTCGGAAAATAAAATCGCAGCATCGACGCCCAATTTTTCAACGGGCATCTTGGTGACCTCCACGCAGACTTCCGGATGCTCGCAGATTTCCACTAAACTGTAACGCTCGCGAATCGCCCGGTAATCGGCGTCGTAACGCCCAGCCTGGCGCATGAACCAGACAGGGACTGTGGCCGTTTTTTCTCGTCGGCAGGCGCGTAAAAATGTGTCGTTGAACAAAGGTAACGAACTCCAATCCAGTAAACTTGACGCAACTTGTCGATTCCTGTAAAGCTATCCTCTCCTGTTATACCGACCTCGCGGGCCGCTTGCAAATCAAAACACCTATCTCTTGGACAATTTTCACGTGACGTTCGCCAAACTGTCATTTGCTTGTGAACGGGGGTATAATGTAGGAGAATGATCCGACAAGGAGGTTTGGCTCATGAGTTTGGAACTGGATTTCTATCAGATGATGATTCAACCGATGCGAGATGAGTTGACGCAAATCGGTTTTCGCGAACTCCGCAGTGCTGAAGAAGTAGACGAAGTCATGGCGCAAAAAGAGGGTACGACACTGTTTGTCGTGAACTCTGTGTGCGGCTGTGCAGGGGGTATCGCGCGTCCGGGTGTCGCGCTCGCGCTGGAGAACAGCAAGCTGCCGGATAGGCTCGTGACGGTCTTCGCGGGTCAGGATAAAGAGGCGACGGAACGCGCTCGTTCGTTCTTCACGAACATGCCGCCATCGTCCCCGTCGATGTTTCTGTTCAAGGATGGAGAATTGGTTGGTGTTCTGCACCGCAGTGACATCGAAGGTTCGACAGCTGAAGCTGTGGCTGCCAAGCTCACCGCCTTGTTTGACGAATATTGCAGCGTGAAGTCCCACTGATCTATCTTTCGCGGTTGATTTTGTGGTCAACCAGGGCGTGCAGGCAGACTGGGGAAGCCTCGTCGTCGGCACGATAACCTTAGCGAGTCGAGCGGATTTGCTCGGCTCGTTTTCGTGTGTTTTTTGTTTGGAATGATTTCTGCCATGGTGACGTTGCTCGGTGATGACTGTGTTACACTATCCCCAAAACCAGTGAGGAGAATTGCCTTGGGAGACTTCAACGATTGGCGTTCTGCGGACGACGTATTTCCTGGTATTCGCAATATTTTTTGCGTGGGGCGCAACTATCGCGAACACGCGAATGAACTGAACAACGCTGTGCCGACTGAGCCGATGATTTTTGCAAAGCCGACACATTCGCTGTCTGCTGCAACAGGGGTTGTGACATTGCCGGCGGATCGGACGTCAATTCACTACGAATTGGAGATTGTCCTGTATATCGCACAACCTGTGACAGCGTCTTCGACTGCGCGCGACGTGGTCGGGGCAGTCGCGCTTGGGTTGGATTTGACGGATCGGGATGCCCAGGACAAGTTGAAGGCGAAAGGCCACCCATGGGAATTGGCCAAAGGGTTTGTCGGATCAGCTGTCGTCAGCGACTTTTATCAATTTGACGACTTTTCGCAGGTAAGGGACGCCACATTCCAATTTGAGTTGAACGGCGCAATCGTGCAAACAGGACATCCGACCGATATGGTGTTCGACTTTGACACACTGATTCAGCACGTGCACCATCACTTTGGCCTGACACAAGGCGATATTTTATTTACTGGAACCCCAGCTGGGGTGGGACCGCTCCGTGACGGAGACACAGGTCGATTCTATATGAACGGACAGACCTGGGCAGATTTTAAGGTACGGCACAATGTGGCCGGGAAGGGGGATTGAGGTGCCTCGATCACATGCGATGGACGCCTATCTCGAAGCAATTTACGTATTGAATGCGGAAGGTGAAACCGTCCTTGCGTCAAAAGTGGCGGATTATCTAAACGTGTCGCGCCCCACGGTATCGCAGACGCTGCAACGCATGAATGCGGCGGGTTACGTGACGACTGGGGACGGCAAGGAAGTCGTTTTGACGGAATCTGGGTTGGCTCGAGCAGAGGAGATTGTTCGCCGACACAGACTGTTGGAGCGGTGGTTGACAGATCAGCTGGGCCTGGATTGGGCGGATGCCCACGTCGAGGCGGGTCGGTTAGAAAACAGTTTATCTCCGCTGGTCGAAGAACGACTTGCGGAATTGTTGGGAAATCCGACGACGTGTCCACACGGTAATGTCATCCCTGGCACGGGCTATATCCAGCCGACAGGGGTTCCATTGTCGGAGGTCCAAGCGGGTACGACCGTGGAAGTGATTCGTATTGTGGAACTCGCGGAGGAAGATCTCGATTTGCTGCGCTATCTCGATAAGACGGGGTTTGTACCCGGCGAGCGTTTGCGGGTTGTGGAGCAAAATCGATTTCAAGCGGGTATTCCTGTCGAAGTGCGAGGCGAAGTCATCTCGCTGGATGAAAACGTGGCCCTGCGAATTCTGGTTCGCGAGGTTGAAGCATAAAAACTGCCGAAACGCCCACCTTAATCACTGAGAATGAGAGAGAGGTGGGCGTTTGCATGCGACGACACATGCGATCCCTATGGTGGGTCCAACGGACACTCCTTTTGTGCACGGCCTTTGCCGGGATGCTGGGGCTTTTGTTCGGGCGAGCGAACGTCGTTGCCGCACAGACGCCTTCGTCAACTGGCCCGTACGTGAACGCGAAGGCCGCCATTGTCTATGACGCAACGACCAAGCAAGTGCTCTACGATAAACGCGCGGATGAGCCAATGTATCCGGCGAGTACGACGAAGCTGATGACGGCTATTTTGCTCGTCCAGCATCTGCAGCCAAATGATCCTATCTATATCGGCACGGAAGCAGCGCATCAACCAAAGGTCCGCTTAGGGGTGAAGCCCGGCACGGAAATTCCGGCGGACGATGCGCTCAAGGCGCTGTTGATGAAAAGCGCCAACGACGTGGCGTATGGGATTGCTGAGACCGTGGGCGGATCGCAAGAAGGGTTTGCACGCATGATGAACGTTCAGGCGCGGCTCTTGGGATGCACGCACACGCGTTTCGTCACGCCGAACGGTTTGCATGCAGATGCCCATGAAACGTCCGCGAAAGATGTGGCGTTGATTTTGGCGGAAGCGATTAAATATCCACGGATTGTCGAGGCGATGCAGACGACAAATCACATGGTTGACGGCAAATCTGTGCGCAACACGAACCGACTGCTCTACAGCCAGGCCACGTCGATTGGGGAGTACATCGGCGGCAAGACAGGCTACACCGCGAAGGCGATGTACTGCCTCGCCACAGCTGTCAAACAACATGGTCACGTCCGCATTAGCGTCGTTCTCGGCGCACCACGCAAAAACTATATGTACCGCGAGACCGTGCGTCTTTTGTCTTGGTCGAATCGACGATTCCCTGGCACATCTGAGTCTGACACGACCGATGGCGATACCGATCTGCGAGAAACTCCCTCTGGAAACACGCCGTCCGGAGAAGCGCCAACTGAATCAAGCGCTTGGTCTGTCGACAAATATGAATTGCCTGTTGCCAAGTGACGCGATGCGCGCGTCAGCAAGCGACAAGAGCGCTGAAACAGGGTTACTGGCCGGCCGTGTGCCCGGTTTGTAACCCTGTTTCGCATGATGGGTGATTCAGCGGTTACCCCATTGAATGTGGTCGTACGCCACTGTGCAACCGGCAGTTGTCCGCGTGCGCAAGTTGACAAGCCGTGCTGGCATAACTTGTATCAACGCGCTTTCGCGGGGGGCGAAGGAATGCAAAAATCGGTTGCATTGGCGTATGTGCTTTGGTTCTTCCTTGGCTACTTAGGTATCCACAGAATGTATTGCGGACGGGTTGGCAGCGGTGTGGCCATGCTTGCGCTCACGGTTTTTGGAATGTTGACGATGAGCATTGTCGTCGGGCACCTACTGATGATGATTGTCGGCATTTGGTGGTTGATAGACCTCTTCTTGACGGCAGGTATGGCCGGATCCACGTGGCGGCGCTGACGCTGAGGGGTGTCACCCGTCGTGTAATTGGCAGAGGTTGGGGGTCGGTTGATGCGCGCCACATGGGCGCGTATAATTAATGTGATTGTCCTGAGAACGTTGCGACAGAATCGCACAGATGACGTTGATAGTTACTTCGTGTATTTGCGGAAACTGACCGAGGGCCGGCTGTCGTCGCGAATCGCATCACATCGCGACGCCTCAGCACTCGGATGCAAAGGAGCGTTTCAATAAATGAAGGTGAATATTGCCGGGGTAATGCTCGATAACCCGGTCATTTTGGCGCCAATGGCCGGCGTGTGCAATCCGCCGTTTCGGATCTTGGCCAAGGAACTTGGGGCCGGAATGGTCTGCGCGGAAATGGTAAGCGATAAGGCGCTGGTTCACGGCAGTGCGAAAAGCCAGCGGATGTTGACTATTTTGCCGGATGAAAAGCCCGTCTCGTTGCAATTGATGGGCTATGATAAAGAGTCGATGGAAAAGGCAGCCGAAATGGTTGGCGAGACGAACGCCGATTTGATTGATATCAACATGGGCTGCCCGGTCTTGAAAATTTACAAAAATGGTTCTGGTGCGGCATTGGCGAGGAATCCTGACTACGCCGCAGAGATCGTCCGCGCGGTCGCAAGCCACGTGGACAAGCCGGTGACGGTCAAGTTCCGCAAGGGCTGGGATGACGATCACGTCAACGCCGTCGAAGTCGCCCTCGCCGTCCAAGAGGCTGGTGCCCAAGCGGTTGCCGTGCATGGCCGGACGGCAAAACAGATGTATTCGGGACAGGCGGACTGGGACATCATCCGCCGCGTCAAGGAAGCGGTGAAGATCCCGGTTATCGGCAACGGCGACGTCGCGAGTCCGGAAGATGCGAAACGGATGCTCGAAGAGACAGGATGCGACGCGGTGATGGTCGGCCGCGCGGCACTCGGCAACCCATGGATTTTCCGCGAAATCGCCCACTTCTTGGAGACGGGCGAGAAATTGCCGGGGCCGGGCCTTCAAGAGCGTATTGAGGTGACACTGCGCCATATGCATCTGCTCGTGGAGCACAAAGGTGAGGTTATCGGCGTCAGAGAGATGCGCAAACATGCCGCGTGGTATATCAAAGGGCTGCCCGGTTCGGCCGAGATGCGGACGGTTATCAATCAGCAGACGACGATGGAAGGTATGGAGCACGCGTTGCTCACGTACTTGGACGACATGTTGCGCCAACGGAGTGCGTGAGAATTTACACAAAATCACCATGATGGACGGCTTTATGGTAGATTGGTGAGGTAAAGATAAAGGATGTGAACCGTCGCATGGGCCAGCGAAAGCGGCAAAATTGGTTAACGGGATGGCTATTGCCAATCGTAGTTGGTGTGGCTATCGCACTTTGTATTCGCCAATGGGTGGTCAGTGCGGCATATGTCCCTTCTGAATCCATGTACCCTGCCATTCCCAATCCGTGCTATATTCTCGTGAACAAATTGGCGACTGAAATTCACGGTGTACAGCGCGGTGACGTCGTGGTCTTCCACTTTCCTGATGACCCGGCCGAATTGTATGTCAAACGGGTAATTGGGCTTCCAGGAGACACGGTCAAAGTGACCAACAATGCTGTCTACATCAACGGCAAAAAGTTGAACGAACCGATTATTACGCAGCCAAACCTGAGTGGCTTTGGCACGTATCACGTCCCCGCAGGTCATTATTTCATGATGGGTGACAACCGTTCCGTATCCGAGGACAGCAGGTTCTGGACCAATAAATACGTGTCCAGACAGGCGATTGTCGGCGAGGCGGACTTTGTGCTGTTCCCGTTCAGCAAAATGAAATCCATTCCACAGCATTTGTGATGCATGCCGCCGGTGAAGGCGTCAGGTAAGGCATCGGGTTCGTCAAGATAAGGCGGCCGGTTAAGGCATGAAATTATGGCGTCCGGTTAAGGCAGAAAATCTGCCCTAATGCGCCGAATTGCACGCCTTCGGCAGAAATAAGGCCCATTACGGGCCTTATTGTTTTGTACCTCCCCGGATTTTCCTTCTTTGATACCTGTTTGCGTCATCCACAAACCCCACAACCCCCATGCCACAAGCGGATTTTTCACTAAATTCGCGCTTATCTCCTGATTCGATCACGCTAGTGCCTGCCCCAGAATCGCCCAATGATCTTCGGCGGTTTACCGCTTTGGAGGATTAGGTAATCATCTGCGAGGAATCGACTATCTGCTTCCCGCGCTGTCAGCCGATAATACACTTGTCGCCTGTAAAACACGTGGCTCCTGGGTGAGGAGGGATGTCAACGGGCACTGAGTAACAAGAGGCATGGTTTTACAGCGTTACAACAGATGTATCTTTTACGTTGAGGTAGGTGGATATTGACGATGGATCATGCGGTTGAACCCAACGACTTTGCAAGGGTCATGATTGTTCTTGGACTGTGTTCAATATGTATTCTCATGCTCGTATATCTTCCAATCTCGCTCATTCCTGTATGGCAGACGCAATTTCACGTCACCACGAGTGTGGCAGATTGGACCAGCAGCGCATATGGTTTTGCTTATGCAATTGGAAACGTATTTTGGGGGATGCTTTCTGACCGGATTAGAAGAGTAAAGATTCTCTACATCGGGACTGTTCTTGCTTACATTAATGACAGTGCTCGTCGGGTTAAGCCCGTCGCTTCCGTTATTGATTCTATTTAGGGTATTCGAAGGTGTGATTGCGGCCTCTTTTCCTGCTGTCGCCATTGCTTATATTGGTGACGTACTTGCACCGAGATACCGCGCCATTACGACGACGGTCGTCAGTTGCGGTTTTCTTGTAGCCAGCGTACTGGGGCAAGTTTATGGCAGTTTGATGAATAGAAGTTTTGGGTGGCATGCAGCATTTCTGTGGCTCGCGGTCGTTTACGTACTGCTTGCGATTAGCATTCTGCTTCTTCCAAAAGGGACTCGTCCATCCACCCAAATATCATTTGGTGCTGTCTGTCTCCGCACAATTCGGCTCTTCAGAAACATTCGCCTGGTCGTCAGCTGGATTGTAGCCGTACCGATTCTGCTGTGCTTCATCGGGATGTATTCCGGATTAGGTGTTTTGTTGTCAAACGGGTTCGGACGTAGCGCGGGGGAATTGATTGAGGTTCAACTTCTAGGGATTCCGGGAATTGTATTGTCGCTGGTGGCAGGATATGCAATTCGCTATTACGGAGCAAAACGGGTATTGATTTCTGGCGTGTTGATTGGTTGCTTGGGACTGCTCCTGGAAGCTGTCTCACACTCGATTGGCCTTCTCACGATTTCGAGCATCATTGTCGTTTTGGGTCTTTCTTCCGCGGTACCTGGCATTATCATGCTCGTTGGGCACTTTGGGAATGAAGCACGGGGAAGCGCGACAGCGGTTTATGCCTTTTTTGTGTTCGTTGGAGCCAGTTTGGCGCCGCTTTTGGAAACCGCTCTGGTCTCTTCCTATGGGGTTCGCTGCTTCTTTGTTGTGCTTGCCGGCATTTTGTTCTTGACTGCTTTGTTGAGCGGTTTTGGGATTCGCTATTCATCTTCAAAATGATTGAGGTACGTAGGGATGCGTGTACAGAGAGAGGAGAAGAAAAAACATGTCTGGAATGCAAAATGAGCGAGTCACTGAAATTGCACCTGGGGTCTTCGTGTTGAAGGTGGAAATGGCTTACCTTCCAGATCTCATTTACCCTATCCTGCTGTGGGATGAAGGGAAGCGGGAAGCTGTCTTATTGGATACTGGTATGCCAGGCAACGGGCTGGAGATCAGGCGCGCAATTGAAGCAGCCAATGTTCCGCTGGATGATGTGAAGACGGTTCTTCTAACTCACCAAGATATTGATCACATCGGCGGACTCCCAGAGTTTCTTGCCTCTGTGAAACACTCCGTAACGGTGCTCGCGCACGAAGCAGATAAACCCTACATTGAAGGCGAACGACCGCTGATGAAGTTGAACCAGGAGACCATGCAGGGATTGCTGGATTTGATGGTGGAAGAGGAGGCCAAGCGATTTCAGATGTTGTTTGCGGATCCGCCTTTTACGCGCGTCAACAACATTTTATCAGACGGACAAACGTTGGATTTGCTCGGCGGAGTGACGGTCATTCATACGCCAGGGCATACGCCGGGGCACATCAGCCTTTATTTGCACGCGAGTAGAATATTGATTACGGCGGACGCAATGGCAGCAGATAATGGACGCTTAACAGGGCCAAACCCGTATTTGACGCCGGATATGGCAACTGCGATACAATCCCTATCCAAATTCGCCAATCTGGAAATCGACACTGCGGTATGCTACCACGGGGGCATTGTGCGGGAGTCTGTCCATGAACAAATTGCTGCGCTTATTTCGCGGTAAGCTGAGCGGTCAGCGTCAAGTCCATTTGATTCATTTTGGGAAATGCATGGTTATACCCTTTTCGACTACGAGGTCTACACCGATTGATGCGTAGACCTCGTAGTGGTTTCTCCATTGGGCTTCACCTTTCAGTGGATGTCCTTTCCTTTCGTCTCGTACCCGAGGCCGATGACGATGGCAAACCCAATCAAGAGAACGATAAAGAACAGCCCGAAAATCCAACCATAGCCCAGGTGCATTCCGAGTAGCCAGCCGGTGATAAATGGCGCGAGTGCACTGCCGATACGACCGAAGCCAGCAGCCCAGCCCATGCCTGTCGCGCGTGCGGCGGTGGGGAACTGTTCAACTGTGAAAATGTACGTGCCTGCGAAGGCCGCCAACATAAAGTACGAGAGAAACAATCCGCACACGATAAGCATGGCCGTACTATTCGCCATGCCAAATAAGAGCGCTGAAATGGCGGCGAGAATCATCGCCGGTACAAGTGTGCGTTTACGCCCCCATTTTTCCACGAGCCATGCGGCTGTCAGATACCCAGGTACTTGGGCCAAGGTCATAATCAGCGAGTAACCAAGGCTGTGCACGAGTGAATATCCCTTCTCCGACAGCACCGATGGAAGCCACAAAAACATGCCGTAATACGTGTAATTCATGACAAACCAGAGAATCCAGCTAGGGGTATTATACGTTCCACTCGATTTCTACGTGTTTGTCCGCATATACGCGGATATTTTTGATGAGCAACCGGATTGCCTCCCGCTGTTCGTCGGGGGCCATGTCATCCCATAGGTCGTTTATCATTTGCGACGCCTGGCTGAATGGTGTGGTGTCGACTCGGGATGCGCACTGCCGTTGAATATCGCCCATCTGTTCAAAGATGGCCCGGCGTTCATGATCCAGGCGCTCAAGTCGTTCCTTGACGACCGACAGGGGAATTGCTCCGGCCTGGACGGCATCCAGCAAGTTATTCTGTTGGTCTTTTACCTTGTCAAGCGCGGATTCGAGTTCATCCAGGATAGCATCATGGTCAGACGCATTATCCAATGCCATCTCAATAGGTTCGACTTGGATGTCACGTACCTGTCGCACCACAAGCGCTTCGATATCACGAGCGAGGAAACTATGTGTTTTGCATAACGTTGGTGATGCTTTCTTGTTCTTACATTGAACGCGTAGGTAATGTGCAGATTTTCCGTTCGCCAGTTTTTGTTTCGACTTAAAGTAATACACCCAAGCGCCACATTCACCACAGGTCATCATTTTGCTTAATAGGTACGTTCCTCCGTTTCCACGCTGTCTTTGTTCCGTCCGAGCCTTGAGTTCCCTTTGTGCAGCGGCAAACGTTTCTTCGTCGATGATGGCTTCGTGCTGGCCTTCAAAGATGTCTCCGCGCATCACAATCTGGCCGAGATACGTACGCCGCCGTACCATATTCAGGATGTAATAGTGGTCAACGTACTGATTCGGAACGCGTTTTTGCATCCACTCTGCGATGGACTTGCGCGAGTCACCACGGATAAATCTCCGAAACACTTCGCGCACGATTTCCGCTTCGCTCGGAACGATTTCCAGCACGCCTGCATCGTTCATCTTGTAGCCAAAGGGGAATGACGCACTGGGCCAAAGGCCACGCCGCGCACGTTGTCGCAAACCTGATTTTGTACGTTCAATGATGGTGTCGCGCTCCAACTGGCCGAACACCGCGAGAATCCCGAGCATTGCACGACCAAGCGGTGTGGACGTGTCGAATGGCTCCGTTGCGCTCTTGAAAGCGACCCCGTGCTTGTCGAATACGTCTTCGAGCAGGTACAATACGTCCTTTTGTTTGCGTCCTAAGCGATCTAGCTTGTAGACGATCACGGTGTCCACTTGCCCACGGCCGATATATCGCAATAGTCGCTGGAGCGCGGGGCGGTTCATGTTCGTTCCAGAGTACCCGTCGTCTGTGAAATGTTCAAAGTCGGTCCATCCTTGAGACTTACAATAGGCTTCGAGCCGTTCCTTTTGTGCATCGAGTGAGAAGCCGCTCTGGGCTTGTTCGTCTGTCGAAACGCGTTCGTATAAGGCAATCATCGCCTACCCTCACTCCCATTTCTGACAAACGGTGCTACCGCTGTAAACCGGTTGAGGTTGGACATGTCACAGATCACCACGCCGATGTTGTTGTGTCATAGGGATTGTATGTTCCATTTGAGCATGACATCCGGGGAAAAGCGGATTGGCAAGTGGTCAAGCCAATGGTGCATAGGGCTTATCGAGGGGGAGTGGCTGTGAGCGAACATCGAGTGCCGGCGCTCAGCGAGTTTCCAAAACCCATTCGAGATCAGGTGTATGCCTTGCTAAGACGCGCGATGGTCCGGAAGCAAGAACGGCTGGCCCAACAGCTGCGCAATGAATTGCATAACTCGTAAGTCCTATTGAGGGTTGCCTGTTCCATCCCATCACACCAGTGAATATCGTGAATTTTTCGATCCCGTTTGCACAGCCTATACATCGTATGAAGTCATCTTTAGAGGGTGATGGCGATGTCTCTTGCTGTGTTTGCTATGGTTGCGTGGTTGGTGATGATTGGATTTGTCCTTGTCCCCAAATGGTTAACCCTCACAGAGATGTGTTTTTTATATTTCATCATTGGCGTCCTGTCGGTTACCGTATACACCGTCCTGGACGTGAATTTGCAGTGGGTTCCAGTTGCACACGATGTGGAAAAGTCACTGGCTTTAGATGTTTGCAGATTTATTATCATACCGTTTCTGCTCATCATGGCTGCCGGGTTCCTCAACTCGCCTTTACGCGCGCGCTGGAGATGGATACTTGGGGCGGCCATGATGGTGCCACTGATGGCGGACGATTGGCTCATCCGAGCGTTTGGTCTCATCACCTTCACCAGTCGCTGGAACATTGTTTATTCCATCCTCATGTATTTCGCGTTTATTGCCGTTTTGGCTTTGATTACTCGCTGGTTTATTTGCTTGGAGAGAGGAGCACCTAAGCGACCTTGAAAGTGACACACTATGATTATCAGTTCAATGCCAACGAGTAGTCTATCATCATTTCTCTCGTCGTTGGGGCATTGGTCGTCTGGTTGCTGCCCAAGCAATTCACGAAGAAAACAGCCGGGGTGTATCTACTTTGTGGCGTATTTTTTGGCTTCTTTTTTGACCACACTTTAAGCGTTCTCCCGGTTAGTTTTTACGATTTAAATGACACTTCGCAATTTCAAGTGATGGATTTCTTATCCCATTGGATGTACGCAGCATACAGTTATGCGTTTTTTTATCTGAGCGTTTTGCAGAATTCGATTTTTCACCGTTTCTCGCACATATATAGTGTACGAACTATCAATGGAACACTATATATAGTGTCAAATGCGTTGTGAACGTTAATTCTGCAAAACGCTCATCTTTATGACCTTTTCAGGATCACGCCACGGTTTTCGTTGGCTTATATTTTGGCGTGGGCACTGTTAAGCGTCGGGGCGGAGAAATTAACTTCGAGTATCGGGATCTTTCACTATCGACATGGGTACCATATCTTCTATTCATTTGCCGTGTATTTGTTGGTCCTCAGTGTATGGGTCATCTTTTACTACCTCATTCAAGCGCACGGTGAGACGAAGTATTAGATGTACTCTGTTACTGACATAGCATAACGTCCGAAAACTGACGGTGTAAGTTGACCGAGAACTGACGGATTCGCTGTCCAAGAACGCTTGCAAAAATGGGAAGGAAGTTTCCTCCCCTCCCGACAGTGTTTCTAAAGGTCGACGCTAACCAAATATCGCCGATTTTCTAAGAGTCCAAACGCGACGTCGCCGCTGATGATGTACCAAGATGTTCGTCCAAGCTCTAGCCGTCCACTAAGCGTTGTGCGTTCAATGTGAAATTGCACAATCTCCCCGCAGTGCAAACTGTACCACTCATTTTTGCCCTCAACCACCCAACGCGACAACTCTGGATCGTAGAACATCTGTAATCTCCGTGCCATCATGAGCATTCACCTTGAATGACGCGCTCGACCATGTGGTCGTCGATGATCCGTTGCCGATTTTGAGCCCCATACATGAGACAGTGCGTACAGAGTTTGTTGACCAGTCGTGGAGCTCCACCCGAGAAACGATAGATTTCATCGACAGCCTTATCCGAGAAAATAGATTGCTGTCCAGCTACCGCGTAGGCTAGATGACGTTCAATGTATGCCCCGATTTCAGCGCGGTCGTAGTGATGCAACTTACACTGTAGATCAATGCGTTGCCGAATGGCGGCGTAAGCCTGTAAGTTGAGCCGTTCCCAGAGCTCACTCTGTCCGACGAGAATTAGCGCCATAGGACTTTGCGCATCCATTTTAAAATTCAAAAGAAATCTTACTTCCTCGAGCATCTCCCGATCTAGCAAATGTGCTTCGTCTACGACCACAACTGGACTGAGGCTATGTATCCCACGCATCAGCTCAATCTCACGATGCAATTGACGTTTCGCGTCGCCGCGATAAAACTTAGCCTCGCAACCGAGTTGCTCGAGCATCCCCTTGTAAAAATGTCGTGGGGTCAGCTTAGAATCCGACAGGTACAGAATTTTGAACTTCGACTGTTCCAGCGCCTCCGAGAAACGACGGATGGTTGTGGTTTTTCCGGTTCCACAATCTCCAGTCACCACTGCGAACCACTGACGCTCCGCAGCATACTTCAGCCGACCGAGAATGTCCTCCAGTGTAGATGACATGTAGAGTTCATCTGTTGGAATATCTCGTGAGAAGGGCGTGTGAGTAAAGCCGTAGAACGATTCAAACACGACCATTCTCCTCCTTCCAGACCGCGTCATAGCGGACTGCAGGCGTGATACGCTCAATCCGATCCTGATGCTTCTTCTCGGCTGCATCCAACAGACGAGATGTGTCAACGTTTTGGTTCTCGAACCGCTCTGGCAGTTTAGGTCTTTGCCCAGCCCGTTCACCAATCACCAGTTCTCCCACAGTCCAAGGCTGGTGACCCGCGTATTCGATGGTGAGTTCCGTGATATCTGCAGGGTCGTATATGACATTCACCTTACAACCGATGAATGACAGACCCACTTCATACTTCTTACCCATGAAGTTGATACAACCGGACTTGTCCACTTTTCGAGTTTCGGCATGCAAAAAGGCATCCGCGATGCTCTCTGGTGAGATGAAACGAATGGCTTTATGGTCGCTACGATAGGCAGTCTCGGGGCTCATCTGATTCTGAAGTGCGGAGTGAGGTTGGTTCTGATAACATTCACTTAACCAGACCTCAAATTGTTGATTCAATTGTTCCAATGTCTTAGGTTTCGCCGCAGCGATTTCGTCCAGAAACGAGTCGACGATACGATTAAACCGCTCTATTTTTCCCTTCGACTCCGGCGCATAGGGTTTCGCGTAAAGCAGCCGTGTCCCGAGCTTTGAACAGGTTCGAGTCATCCATTTGGTTCTGAATTGTTTGCCGTTGTCAAAGTAGATAGCCTCTGGTATACCGTGCTTTTGTACAGCTTGGCGAAAGCAGTCTTCCACAATGGTTTGGTCCAGCGTGGGGTAAAACCTCCCGTGGAGAACAAAACGAGTTGCGTCATCCAACATAACCACGAGATAGACCTGTTGCTTTGAACCATTCGTTCCAATGGGGAGATAAGGGCCAAACTTGATGTCCGATTGCCACAACTGATTGCGGTGACGGCGCTGAAACCTACGCGCTGCCACACCGGTTTCAGCATACATTCGCATGTGTCCGGCACTATATCCTCGACGAGCAAGTTTCTCTTGAAGAGTTGTTCTCCGAATTTCCCCAGGTGCCACTTTTCCTTCCCATTCGAGAATACGAATGATCTGCGAGACGCTTCGAGAAGGAACCTCTCTGCGCAACAAAATGGCCTCTTCCAGAATCTCATCCGGGATCACCTGAGCTCGACGGCTAGATTTTGACCTCGGTTTGAGTCCCTCAAAACCTTGTTCACGAAATGTAGCTAAATAGCGGCGCAATGTTCGTTCCGATAACCCGGTCTGTGCACAGATCTCTGCCTTGCGTCTGCGAAGTTGCGCTGAATCCAGTCCATCTTCCAAAAGTGGAGACAGCAACTGAACACGATACACGGCCACATCCTCCGCTTTTTTCCAATCTTTCATGGCTAACCTCTCCTTCAAGTGGGGTTAGCCTGAATAGTAGACAGAGAAGAAGCGGACACAAAGGCAGAACGGGTATGTGTCCACAAATGTAGATTTGCAATAGGGCGGACAGCACGGGCCATCCACCCGACGGCGTCGCCGACCAAATGTCCAATTCGATGGAGTGAGGATTGTGTTGGATAGGACGGTTCCAACACACGGCCGTGACGGTTTGCAATAGCAACCAGACAACCGGTAGCATACGAAGACCATGTCTCGAACCATTGACGGACACGGCGGATGGTGGATTCGTCCGCCCCCACTGAAGGGGATGATTCGGTAATGATCTGCTCTATACTTTCTCGGTCATAGCGCTTGTAGGGCACAAGAATATCTGGGAGTTCGTGGTGGATACGATGACACTCCGTGCAACGAAGGCGCCGAATGATAAGGGTGAGTTGGTCACCGTTACTCTGCGTATAACGTCTACGTCGGCTTCCGCATACAACAAGTTGGCCCTGACAGCAAGGACACGGGATGCATTCCTCACTCCGAACAAAAAACTCGGGTGGACTGCTCAACGAGCTGATAATCTGATAGAATTACCATACGAGTTGGGGACGTTTCCTGTTGCACTGTTCGGGCGGTGCAACGCAAAAGGAGACGTCCTTTTCCATTCCTAGGATAAGGACATGATATACGTCAACTCCTGGACAGGCAATTCAGTCAACTTTCGGCCATTATGGATTGGCCAAAACAGTACTCGGTTGTAACGAACTGAATCATGTTCATCACAAACTGGATAATGAATCATCAAATGGGGACGTTAATGTTGGGGAGTATATATGCCAGTGAGCGTGGTATCGGGAGGGATCGTAACGTTAACGAAATTTTTTTCGATTATCGATACGACGATGGCGCTTTCAACATTTTATGTAACAGCTGTTGCCGTATGGATTATTTCGTTGCTCTTCCCTGAGTTTATTACAGGAGGATTGAATTCTTACGCCGAGTACATATACACGTTATCTTTCCTTGTCGGGTCGATCATTTCGTATTCCTTTGTTTCTATCAGGAAAATATTAAAAGAAAAGACAAGCACAAAGTTCACGATATTCATCGTGGTTTTGCAATTTTTTAACGCTGTTTTGATGTTCGCCAGTGTTTATCGAGGTTTGACGTTTGACTCGATTAAATACCACTTAGCACAACCGTTTAGCCAATCAGTGCTCAGCATTGAAGACGCGATTTATTTCAGTGTTACCACGTTCACTTCCACAGGATTTGGGGATATTGCCCCTGTATCCGTAGGGGCGAAAATGTTCACATCTTTACAAATGACAATTGGGTGGATTTACAGTACCGTGATCATGGCCATTTTTATTTGAGCGTTTTGCAGAATTACATTTCTCTTTGAAACGAAAAGAGAAACAATACCAGTTCGAGAGTTATCATTTACATTTTTCGCTTGTGTCGTCTAGGTTTTCGCATGCCCTTGCCAATAACAGAGTGCCAAGAATCGTATCAGATTAAGCCGTCTTCAGTGAGCTTGCTGTCGTGTTCATCGCCAGTGCAGAAGCAAGTAGAACAATCGCATTGAGGTAAACGTATGTGGTGACCTTCTCAATGCCACGGACGTGCGTGTCGTTGGCTGTAAGATTTTCTTTCAGCCGGGAATTACATCTCTCCACCGACGTTCGCTCCTTGTAGAGAGCTATCCAACCCCGCGTGTTTCGGTGCGGATTGGCGTAACGCCTGACATCGTCGGTGATGCTCTTCTTGACTACCATTCCGTAGTTGGAGTCAGAGCAAGCAGCAGTCCCAAGCGGGCAGCCAACCTTACCTACTGCATGTGGACAACGGAACTTTAATCGGTCACCGTCGGCTCCCCAATAGACCATGTCGTAACCCATGGAGCAACGAGGTGTACCATCGGATGCCATGCCTGCAGGCGGTTCCTTTTCTCCCCGCTTATTGAGTGCAATGATTGCTTGCGCACCATAGCCACGGGCAGCCTCGTAGTTTTTCACCTGGTCATACCCGGCATCCATCATGACGTATTTGACCTTCCAACCGTAGTTTTCGACGACATCTTTCATGAGTGGAATCGCCATCTCACCGTCATAAACATGAGCGGGTGTGACCTCCAAGGCTACAGGTAACTCGCTGGAAGTATCCACTGCGAGATGAATTTTGTAGCCGAACCACGTGAGCTTGTTGCCAAATGTGTCATACTTGGCACCCCAGTTGGCGTTACCCGTTTCTTGACTACGTGATTTCGGTTGCTTCTTCTCATAGGCACCAACCGCTGTACTGTCAATGGTGAGATGACTTCCATCGATGATTCCAGCCTCTTTGCACTGACTGACCAGGTCAATGAAGAGTGCCTTCGCAAGATCTTTATCCACTACGGCCTTGAAGACTCGACTGAATGTGGCAATTGACGGTGCGGGTTCATCTAACCGAAACCCGCATTGGTACCGGAACCGCAGATCGCTAACCAAACGCTTGTGTAACTTGGTAAAGGTTGAAATCCCCTCAAGCGGAGCAGCGAGCAACGCTCGTAAAACCGCTTCACGATTGATAGGCTTTGCTCCCTGGGGTGATGAATTCCTTAACTTTGCGGCATACGACTGAAGCTCCAGAGCAGAAAAGAACAGTTCAAGTCGCTCACTGGGTTCGATTTCTAGCCATTCTTCAAAGGAAAACAGGGACTTTTGGAGAAGATACAAGTGGACTTCCCTCCTCGGAGAATTTTGGGTTTGGTCACTTGAAATCTTCTCGAAGTTGGGGTGAAGTCCTTTTTCATGTCCTGAAATCCTTTGCCCCGCAAGGACTTATGAATCTGCAAAACGCTCATTTACAAGATCACAAGGCGCTCATAGCCGAGGGGACATAATTGAATGACACTTGTAGATACCGCGGTAAAAGATATTCCAGCCTTATCATTATTTGAATCCATTTTTTCTGCAACAATGGATGCAATCGGTGTGTTCGCAGTAGATGGAACAGTCGTTCAATTCAATAAATCATTCGAAATGATGTTCGGATACGCTTCATCAGAGTTGGTTGGAAAAGTCCTTCCGGTTACACGATAAGGACGCTGTATTAGCAGCACATCGTGAAGTGATTACGAAAGGCATCTCCGTTGTTTACGAAAGTACGAAACGGCGAAAAGATGGCACGCTTGTTGAAGTCAGTGTTAGTTTGACGCCCATTAAAAACGCATCCGGACAAATCGTTGCGTTATTTGGCATCGCGCGAGATATTACAGTTCAGAAAAAGATGCAATCTGAGTTGGATCGAACCAAAAAGTTGTTTGAAATCATCTCCGAAAACTCTCAAGACATCATTTCTTATAGTTACCCCGACGGTACCTTTGGCTATGTATCTCCGTCGGTCAAACAACTTCTCGGGTATACGCCAGAAGAGTTGGTGGGGCAACCAAACAAGATGATTTTTCATGACGATGATATTCCATATTTACTCGACGTGACGCAGCGTATTTTTGCTGGCGAAAACGTGCCTCGATTTACAGCTCGCGTTCGGTGTAAAAATGGGGATTTCCGCTGGTACGAAACGACGCTCAACATTGTTCGAGATGATCACGGCAAGGTGTTGCAATAGGTTGGCGTGGGTCGTGATATATCGGACTTGATGAATTTACAGGAATCGCTTGAGCGGGCAACTCGTATTGCCAATCTAGGGCATTGGGACTGGGATATCAGAAAAGACAATCACACCTATTCACGTGTTATGTTTCAAATCATGGGAATGGAGCGAGAACCAAAATCCTTTTCCTACCAAGATTTTCTAAGCCGGATTCATGCGGATGATGTGGAATCGCTAGATCGGTGTGTGAAACAATCATTAGCGACTGGAAGTCCCTTCGACACGATCTATCGGCTTCAGCGAGAAGATGAAATTCGGTACATTCATACTCAAGACCAGCTATCTAATGTCAAGCACTCAATTGAGTTCTAAGAACAATGAAGGGAAGTGATTTTTGGACGCATCTATATAAGCCTGTCAGAAGCAGACTTGATGTGAATATTCAGACGGGACGTTCGGTTTACGCGATTGGCTCGTATGGCTTTTTATCCCGTAAGACGGCATGAATGATGTATGTCAATTTACGCGCCACGGCGCCGGTTGCAGCTAAATGGTGTTTCCCTTGAGCCCGCTTCTGTTCGTAAAAATCTCTGAGAATTGGACTGTGTACCTTCGCGACACTTGCGGCAAGCCAGATGGCTCGGCGCAAATAAGGTGAGCCACGTTTGGACATTCGGTTGCGCGTTCCGGTGAATTCTCCTGAATGACGCACTGTAGGGTCAATTCCGGCGAATGCAACGAGCTTTACGCCAGTTGGAAATCGGGCTATATCGCCAATTTCACCGAGAATGGCAGCAGCCAAGACGGGACCTATACCTGGAATTGTGACAAGGTTGGTATCCACGGCTTCGAGACGCTTTTTGATCTCACTGTTCAGTGAATCCAATTGCTCCTCTGTGAAGCGAATCTGCTGGAGAAGCAGGCGCAATTGCAGTCGATACGCGTCCAGTGCTGTGTCGATGCCGAACGACGCAGCAGCGGCAGATTTGAGTTCTTCCGCTTTGTCCAGTCCGAGACGGTTCC
Organism: Alicyclobacillus acidoterrestris; assembly: GCF_022674245.1. Lineage (GTDB taxonomy): Bacteria > Bacillota > Bacilli > Alicyclobacillales > Alicyclobacillaceae > Alicyclobacillus > Alicyclobacillus acidoterrestris. Next base: position 3,217,223 of record NZ_CP080467.1, on the reverse strand, counting down.
GACTATGTTTGGCAATGAAGGCCGCCAGTTCTTCTGTATCTACGGCAAGGATCTCTTCCGGTGTTGTGTATTCCATCAATAATTCGGAGGACGTCTTACCAAATAGGTCTGAGAAGAGTCGCTCGTATTCGGGAAACAGCATATCTAGCACGCTGATGACCTGTCGCTTTAGGTCTGAAATTGAGTCTACCAGACTGAATCGGAATCGGCTCAATTGACGCAAGGCAACAATTTCATCACTGCCGAGTTCTGTCGTACTGTATCGTCCAAAGCGCAACACTTCAGCAATGATGAATGCATCCTTCGTGTCATTCTTGGTTTGTCGAATGTACATGTTTCGAAAGGCATCCGACTGAATGGGGTTGATGACACGCACCCGTATGCCATGTTTACGGAGAAACGAGTGTAGAGCCAACCAGTAGTGACCAGTGGCCTCCATTGCGACTTCTGTGGATGACAAATCGTGATCGACATTCTGCATCCACTGAATGAGCTTCTGGCCTCCAGCCTGAGTATTTGGGAAGCGCAAAGTCTTGCCTTGGCTCTGCCCAGTTGAATCGATCATGCAGGCTTCATGATTACGCTTAGCAATATCAATACCAACAAAATACATTGCACGTACCTCCAAATGGGTCGGATCCGCACAACCTTGCGATCTACAACCTAGTTTGAGATTCGGAGATAGGGTATAAACCCTTCAACATCCAGCTCATTCGTAACGCTCGCAAGGCGGGGACTACACTCTTTAAGTCGAGAACCAATGGTCCCAAGGAGAGGTTCGTAGTACCCCGACCACTACGAGAATTTTATCTCAAAACTCTTTGGAGTACGTGACATCAATATACTAGGAGAAGTATTGTTTGATCAAACGGGAAGTCCAGTTCGCATGATTGGTACCGCGCAGGACATTACGGAGAGAAAACTACTTGAAATGGAGATACAGATGAGGGAGGAACGTTATCGACGATTGGTGGAGAATTCTCTAGAGGCGATAGCTATCATTCAAGACAGAAAATTTATCTTCATCAATGGTGTTGGATTAGAAATGTTTGGTGTAAGTGATATGGACGAGATAATCGGACAGGATTACTTAGATTTCCTAGCTCCGAGCCATCATGAGGAAAGCAAAATACGTCTTGCTGCGATTCTGTCCGAACAGCCAATAGATCCTGTTGAGTTTCAATGGCGTAAGAAAAATGGTGAAGTGTTCCATGCGGAATTGCTTGGGACATACATAGGTGACAATGCGATTAAAATTTCCCTTCGAGATATTACGGAGAGAAAGAAAACCGATGAACTGTTGTTGAGGTCGGAGAAACTGAATGCAGTCGGTCAACTCGCTGCGGGCGTCGCACATGAAATCAGAAACCCGCTCACTTCCCTAAAAGGTTTTACGCAGATGTTGCATGCCATGTCCAAAGGAAAAGAAAAGCGGTATTTCGAAATCATGAATGCTGAACTCGACCGGATCAAAATGATTCTGAGTGAAATGTTAGTGTTGGCTAAACCCCAGTCCACTCACTTCCGAAAGAGCCACATTAAATTAATTTTGCATGAAGTGATCACGCTCTTGTCAGCACTGGCTAACATGAGAAGCGTTGACATTCAAACAGCGTTCGATGATAACGAAGTCGCTATGGTATTGTGCGACGAAAATCAGTTGAAACAAGTGTTTATCAATATCATTAAAAATGCGATTGAGGCGATGCATTCGGGTGGGATACTGCGTGTTCACGTGAAAACACAAGGCAATCAGCTGTGCATTGAGTTTATTGATCAGGGGGAAGGCATTCCCGAAGACCGCATTCCAAAGGTCGGAGAACCTTTTTACACAACGAAGGAAAAGGGAACAGGGCTTGGATTAATGGTCAGTCGCAAAATCATTACTGCCCATCACGGTGACATGGAGATATCCAGTAAAAAGGGACATGGAACAACCGTCCGGGTTATTTTACCTGTGGAATCGTGATGTCATTTTATTGTGGCTACTCGACGCATGAAGAACATGGCCCAATGATATGATGGAACAGGATGAATGGATGGTTTATAGTGAATGGGCTGTTGGCTTATTTAAATCATTTATACAATAGGAGTCCGAGATGAAATCAAACAAACATAACCTTAGATTTGCGTTTATGTTGGCCACGTTTTCTGGTTTAGGGCCGTTTACCTTTGACATGTATCTTCCGTCCTTTCCACAAATGGTGAAGTTTTTCGGGACCACAGCGTCGACGATTCAGATCAGTTTGACAGCTTGTCTATTAGGATTAGCACTCGGACAAATAACGATGGGTGCGTTAAGCGATGTCCATGGCAGACGAAAACCACTGATTATTGCTATGATTATTTACTGTTTATCTTCGCTCGGTTGTGCGATTGCACCAAACATTGGGATTTTTATCGCCTTGCGTTTTATACAAGGCTTCGCGGTGTCGGCGGGAACCATTTCCAGTGCGATTGCTCGTGACACGCACAGTGGTACGGAACTCACGAAGTTTTTTTCGCTCATCAGTGTGATGAGCAGCGTCGCGCCCTTGCTTGCTCCGCTTGCAGGAAGTGCGGTCATCTCGTTTACCAAATGGCAAGGCGTGTTCTACTTGTTGGGTATGCTCGGCTTCATCCTTTCCATCACGACCATCTGGAGACTGAAGGAGAGCTTGCCCGTCGAGAAGCGCATTCGCAGCAATGTTGGCGACATGTTTGGAAACTTTAAGACGCTCTTAGGAAATCGGGTGTATATGGGGTACGTGTTAGCACAGGGGTTTATGCTTGGCGGTGTATTTGCTTATGTCGCCGGCACCCCGTTTGTCTACCAAAAAATTTACGGCGTTTCTCCGCAAGTGTTTGCTATGCTCTTCGCATTGAATGGAATTGTGTTAATCACAGCTTCGCAAATCGTCCGTAAATTAGCGGGACGAATCCCTGAGCACCGAATTCTTCACTTTGGGCTCGGACTGTCGTTTGTCGCAACCATCACTGTGCTCGTTGTCGTTTTGACACATGGACCACTTTTTGCACTCGTCATTCCACTCGTTTGCTACGTCGCGGCAATGGGAACCATCGGTCCCGTTTCGTTCACATTGGCGATGGAATCCCAAGGCCATATTGCGGGAAGTGCTTCTGCGTTGCTCGGCGTGATCCCGTTTTTATTAGGTTGTGTCAGCTCTCCGTTAGTGGGGATTGCAGGCGAGTACTCGGCAGTGCCATTAAGTCTCATCCTTTTGTCGGCGAGCTTACTTTCTATCGCTAGCTATACATTTTTAACATTCATGAGAAGAGTGAAAGTGCAATCGACGGAAATGGTTTAAGCACGGCGGTACGACTATAGAAACAACATGAGCGAACTGGATGCCTGACTCAGAGTTTACTGAGGTCTGGATGGATTGCATCATCATCCGCGTCGGTTGAGAGGGACAGCGCTTCCCACTTATTCAGTTCGGCGAGTTTCCATTCATCTGCCTGTCTGATCATCGTTACGGCATCGCTTCCTAACGGGAGCCACATTGGTGGTTCTTCCATGTCGGCAACTTGAAGGATGATGTTTGCCGCCTTTTTCGGGTCACCAATTGGGTGCCTACCGGCTTTTGCGGCATCGTTAAAAATTGACAATAATATTCCAACCGTCTCTCGATATGGCTCCCCCGGCTCGATGATTTTCATGGACGATCCCGCCCAGTCCGTACGAAACCCACCTGGTTCAATTAAAGTCACTTTCACGCCGAAGGGCTTCATTTCGGCGGCAAGTACACCAGAAAAACCTTCGACGCCGTGTTTAGCGGCGGTATAAGCAGCGAGCCCTGGTCCCGCGGGTCGGCGCCCACCGATTGTGGAGAACTGGATAAACCGCCCGTACTGTTGCTTTCGAAAGACGGGTATTGCTGCGCGACTTACATGGATGACGCCAAATAGATTCGTCTCAATTTGAGCGCGAAACTGGTCTGACGGGGTTTCCTCAATGGAGCCAAGGTCGGCGTATCCGGCATTGTTGACGACAACGTCAATTCGCCAAAATTCCTCCACGCCACGAGCGATGGCCTGTTGTGCTGCCGCTTTGTCGGTGACGTCCAATGGAACGGCACACGCCCGGCCCTCGCTTGTCGATACGAGCTTATCGAGCGCCCGTGGATTTCGCGCCGTGGCAACCACAAAATCGCCGCGATGGAGTGCCGCTTCCGCAATGGCAAGTCCAAATCCGCGTGAAGCTCCCGTAATGAACCATACTTTCTTCGACATTGGTCTACCCCTCCAAGTTATTGAATAAACGTTCATTCAATAACCTTACAGGCGGACCATTCACTTGTCAATTGAACGTTCATTCAAATATAATGGGCGCATGGTAAAGAGAGATCCAGAATCAAAGAAACGACAATTATTAGAGGCAGCCCTGAAGGAATTTTCTGCATATGGGCTAGCCGGAAGCCGGATTGACCGGATAGCCGAGCGCGCCGGATGCAGTGCAGGGTTAGTTTATACCTATTTTGGCAGCAAGGACGGGCTGTTTGACGCTGTGCTGAATGATATCGTCGATCAAACTGTGACCAACATTCCCATTACGCCGGAGGACTTGCCAGAGTACGCAGGGAGACTTTTCGACGCAGCCGAGCAACATCCCGATGTCGCTCGCGTGGTGATGTGGCATCGACTTGAGCGGGGAGGGGCTGGTCAGCAGATACCTGGGGGCAGCGACGCAGCAAGGCATAAAATTGATGCAATTCGATCCGCCCAGGAAGCAGGCAAGCTACCTTCTCACTTCGACGCTGAACAGTTGATGCTACTCGTCCAAAGCATCGCTTCTTTGTGGACATCGCAACCTCCCGAAATCGCGGAACTGGTGGCTGCAAAATCTGACCGGGATCGTCGTCGCGCAACTGTGGTCGAGGCCGTCAGGAGATTGCTGGCGAATTCCGATGACTGAAGAACATAGCACATTCACCATGTGTATAAGAGAGCAGGGGCGTGGGTCACACGGGGATGGGGGATTGACTATTCCGTGATGAGTGCGCTGAGGGCTATGTACGTGATGAAAAGTCGAGCACTTGCAGTGAAATTGATTTTCCACTGACTTTGCGCGAGACCCAAAACGAATAACGCAGTGGATTCCAAGACCAAAAAGAGGAAGGAGGTGTACTGATACTGTCTCGGTAGAAAAGCTTCAAGTAGTAGGAAGGTAATCAGTGCAACAATGACGCTTTTGATGAATAAATCGTTCATCCTTTTGCCCCCAAATGAAACGCTGCACTCGTACGAGAGCTTCACGCCTATGCGACGCATTCGTGTACGTACACGATATTCAAACTGGTGTCGGAGGACACGGTAAAAGCCCCTGATCATGATTGACGACGAGTTCTGTAACGTATTGACGCGGATTGAAAAATGAGGTAAGATTTGATTTATACCGAATACGTGATTTTGATACATGAGCCGTTTCTTTTGGCCCTTGGTCAGAGGAAACGGCTTTTTTGGTAAATCAGGTAGCATGATGGAGGGATTGTTTTGAAGCAAGGAACAGTGAAGTGGTTTAACGGTGAAAAAGGGTTCGGTTTTATCGAAGTTGCGGGTGGAGACGATGTATTCGTTCACTTCAGCGCCATTCAAAGCAATGGTTTTCGTACGTTAGACGAAGGACAACGCGTTGAATTCGACGTTACTGACGGTCCAAAAGGCTTGCAAGCCGCCAATGTGGTTGTTATCGGTTAATCAAATATAGTTAAGCCCATGTAGATGATTCTACATGGGCTTTTCGATTCTGGAAGAGGGTTGTTGATGAATTTCAACAATAGGAGAAAGCCAGCTTCTGAATACGTTTATGACGACATTGTTATATGGCAGTGCTCAGATTGTGACTGTTGGTCGAGGAATGAATTTGTTCACGGTGATGAACCGCTTTGCCCCATGTGTAAGGGCAAGATGAGTCAACAGGTAAAAAATATTCGGGTCGAATAATCGTGTTCCAAACGAATGATGTTACCTCATATGTTCCACTGATTACGTCCTTTATCAGCGAGTATATCCCCCCATACGTCTATTCCGTATTTTACTTTCAGTATAACGATTATTTCCCTTTGTTCGAATTTAGAGAGGAAGATGACTATAGATATTCAAGAAGAACATGGAAATTGGAAGAAAAATGTTGTCCTTTTTCAGAAGTCGGACACTAGGAAAAGTGTTTGGCAACTGATAAACACGATTGTGCCCTTTCTCGGACTATGGTGGGCAGCTTATCTATGTTTGTCTGTTTCGATTTGGATTACCTTGCCCCTCGCAATGTTGGCATCGGGATTTTTCGTTCGGATTTTCATTATATTTCATGATTGTTGTCACCATTCGTTCTTCAAAAGCCGAAGAGCCAATGAGATAGTCGGGATTATAACAGGGATTCTGACTTGCTTCCCATATCATCAGTGGAAGTATGAACACGCCGTTCACCATGCCACCAGCGGTAACTTGGGACGACGCGGGACCGGGGATATGTGGACGTTGACGGTCAATGAGTATAAACAATTATCCTTCGTAAAGAGAACGGTTTATCGGGTGTATCGAAATCCTGTCATGATGTTTGGTGTTGGGCCAGTCCATCTATTTCTCAATCAATATCGATTTAACCGAAAAGGAGCCGGAAAAAAGGAACGTGTAAACACACACGTGACGAACTTCACACTGATCGCCATTCTAACGGGCCTCAGTTTTATCCTCGGATGGAAATCTGTACTTCTTGTAGAGGGACCGATTCTTTACTTGGCAGGTATAGTCGGAATCTGGTTGTTTTACGTGCAGCACCAGTTTGAACACTCATACTTTGAAAAGTCGGATAAATGGGATTATGTTCGTGCTGCACTGCAGGGTAGCTCATTTTATCAATTGCCGAAGATATTACAGTGGTTAACTGGAAACATCGGGTATCACCACGTTCATCATTTGGGCCCTAAAGTTCCAAATTACTATCTTCAGCAGATGCATGAAAGTACGGAGTTGTTCTGTAATGTTCCAGCTGTTACCTTGGCCTCCAGTCTCCACGCGCTTCGCTACCGACTGTGGGATGAAGAAAGCCATCGATTTGTCGCGTTCAACGAAGTCGCGATGGAGCCCCTAGGGCGGCGTGTCATCATCAGTCAACTATACAACGTGACTCGTTTGATTGGGATGCTGTTTAAAAGGTTAAAATCTCAGTCGTGAGGCTTCATTTAACGAGGATGTAAATAGGGCTGTATGACGGGGCGGCACATGGTTCATCATACTATCGACGAAAGGAGAGAGTATGATTGAAAAGAATTCAAGTGATCCTTTGTGCCCTCCTCATCTCTTTGAGTGTAGCCCCGGTTTGGCATGTGCCGCAAGCGTACGCGCAAACACAAACAGTAAGTGCAACGGTTACGTTTCGCGTCGTATCTGCTGTAGATTATCGAGGGCTAAATGGCGCACGGGTTATCGTGGTGGACAGCGGAGGGAGAGTCATTCAATCCGGGCTGACGGACGCCAACGGCGTTTGGTCTGTTCCTCTAACCGTAAAGGCAGATCCGCGTTTCGAGGATTTAGGAGTGGTCACTGCCATTTGTGTGGCCAACGGACACAACGAAAACGTGGCGTTTGAGGTTCCGGTACGACAAGGGACCGTGCAACCCATTACGTTGTATCCGGTAAAGCCGAAGCTTCGCAATGAAGCATCTGCATCGTTAGGGCAACTTCATCACTTAGATGTCATTGCAATCGTCAATAAGTATGCAGCGCAGGTTGGCTTGACGAGACAGCCAGGTCTTACGGGAGAATCTGGTTACGCACCGTGGAGTCCTAATCTGAAATGATCGATGAATCATACGACATTTGAAATCCGCGATGGACGGCTTTGTGGCCGTCCTTCTTTGCGTCAGCTTGAGCTAAATAGGACTCTGATTGCCTGCTGGTTTGCGGAGAACTTATACGGACAAGCGACTGTTTTCGGTGAATTTAGCCATATGCCCCGATTTTGGAATGATATTGCGAAATATCATAGGTCGAAAAGGGGGATACATTGTGCAGTTACGTGAGATAAAGAGGCCATATGAATTGATCGTTAGTCTTGGTAGCGCTTGTGCACCGGCAACACATTTAAGGAGGCATAATTTGAGGAAATTCTCCATGCCGTTTGATTGGGTTGTATCGCAGTCTCTCTCTGACATCAATCGGATATTAAGGGGTAAATTCGAGGGTTATATGGAATTGAGCAACATGGAACGGATCGACGGAGTCGCCCATTTGGTTGAAAATGGAGTAATAAAACCTGTTAAAACCTATTTTATAAAGGACAACCGATATAACATAATTTCAGTTCATGATTTCCCAGTGACCAAACACTGGGTTGAGCACTACCCGCAGTATAAGGAAAAACTGAATTATCGAGTGAACCGATTTCTCGAACAATTGGCCGCTTCCAAATCTGTATTATTTGTCCGATGGTCCGCAGATCGGGACGAGGTAATGGAACTGAAAAGTGTCCTGAGTGAGTTTGTGCAAGGGGATATCAATATATTGATTATAAACCCGAGGGTCGAACTGGAGGCTCCGATAGAAGGGGAGTGGGGGATACCTGGTGTCTGTTTGGTTTATACGGGTGTCAACTCTGAAGACGTCACGACTTGGGATATTGTTCTGAATGGAATTACGCTTCGGAACACGGATAACGAACGTGTTTAATAGGTCGCTTTGGACATAAATCCACCTCTCGCGTTTAGCATGTATGCCCATACGCCACTTCCTTTCTTTGAATATATTTAAATATTCAATATTTTATAGAAGGTAGTGTGGTAAATGGCAAACGTAATCAACGTACCTGCCGATCAGCCAACGATAACCGCGGCCATCGCAGCAGCGAACACGTACGATACCATCCGAGTTGCTCCAGGCGTTTATCACGAGACCGTCATCATCACGAAGATTGTTCAACTATTGGGTGCTCAAGCAGGGGTTGATGCTACGAGTCGTGGTGAATACGCGATGGAGAGCATTATCGTATCCAGTGATACGACGGGATCCGTTCAAATTCAATCGGACAACGTGGTCTTTGATGGCTTCACAGTCGAGATGAATACGCAATGGGCGGGTATTTTTGCGCCAACGACGGTATCTGGTTACTCCATTCTAAACAACATTGTGAGAAACAACGTAACGGGCATGTATGTCCACTCGAACGGGGAGAAGATGGTACAAATTCGGAATAATCTGTTGGTTGACAACAGTGGATTCGGAAATGCCATTTATGCATCTCTTGGGATGACAAATGCCTTCATAGAGGGGAACTATTTTGCTGGCGGCCACAGCCAAGCTTCCATCAATATTGGTGGAGCCCCGGGCACCCCCAACAACAATCTGACCATCGCTCACAATCGGTTTTTTCGCGACAACTCCATTGCCTTGACGAGCACGACAAACGTGTTGGTCAGTGGGAATATCATGCAAGAGACGCAGGGATCTTCGATATTTTTCGGCGGAGCGACAAACGACACAGAGATCGTTGGGAATGTCCTTGAAGGCGGAGTATCGTCGGGCATTCGGGTGACGACGGCCTTTAGCAGCGGCGTACCGAACGCCAATATCGTGGCACATGACAACGCCATCCAGGGGAATGCGGTGGCGGGTTTGGACCTAGACACTGGCGCCTATGACGCGACCGCGCCCAATTTGCGTTTGGACGCGACAAACAACTGGTGGGGAAGTTCAAGTGGGCCGGCGCCTGTTGGGGACGGTGATGCCGTGATCGACCCAGATGGTGTGGTGGAATATGTGCCATTTTTAACGGCCAACCCACTCCCAACCCCCGGGGCCGTTCGTACGACGGGCCCGATTTTATGCACGGGAACGGACGCACAGTCTATCTATGTGTCCATCTTGAACAATGATTTAAATCACCAGGCATCGATTCAAATGCTTGGATTTTACCTGTCTGAAGGGAATAAATCCCCGTATGTACACGAACTGTTCTATTTGTCGCCCCTGACAAATACTACAAGAACTTATCAGGTACAATTCACATCGCAATACGAGTTTCAATTCGGCATTACGGGTACGCAAGACGTCAATATTGCCGTCTGGGGACTGGATGCGTCTGGGAATGTGATTTCCTCCATTCGTTTGGTCGCAGAAGAAATGGCGAGTATTCAGATGCTGACGCCCGGTGTGCCCTAAGCGCCGTTTCCAGAACGACTTCGACTGACAATACCTCTAGCCGGATGCTGTGGAACCACAAGATCCAGGTCACGGCAGAACGGCGGGCCATTCCGTTTGTCCAGACTTGCTTTAGCGCAGTCGCCATCGAGGGGCGTTTGGCCAGGCGCGTGTACTTGGGTGTCTCCGGCAGGGCGAAGCGCAGGACAATCGTGTAGAGCGCTGGAATGGCGCCGATGAGAAATACGACTCGCCAGCCTGCGGAGGGAATGACAAAAAAGGACACGAGCGCCGCGATGAGAGAGCCAAATGCCCAGAACATTTCAAGGAAGACGACGCGTCGGCCGCGGACGTCGTCTGGTGAGGATTCCAGAACATATGTGGTGGCCACGGGCAATTCCCCACCGAGTCCTAAGCCTACGAAGAAACGCAGAAGAATAAACAGGCCGACACCTGCTGCGAAGGCTGAGAGCCCTGTTGCGATGCTGTAAATTAACAAGGTGAATAAGAAGATGCTGCGCCGTCCGAATTTGTCGGCGAGGGAACCGGCAAATGCCGATCCGACGGCCATACCAATGGAACTGACGCTGCCAATTAAACCTGTGACGGTCGTCGAAAGATGCCACTCTTTGGCAAGCGACACGAGCACATACGACAAAAGTCCGACATCGAACGAGTCGAACAGCAAGCCAAATCCAGACGAAGTGAGTATTCGTGCAGCAGAAACCTGCTTGGGCTGCACTATCGGTGTACTCGCCATCGTACGCACGCTCCTCTCAAAGAACTTCTAGACCCATATATGAGTTCCGCGGATGCCTTGTGCATACGCGCACAAGGAATTTTAGGATGGACGTCGAATCCTTTGTCATACAGCATGCGAACGTATGTTTGTGAGAGAGTAGGTGAATTCGTGCTGCGCATTCTCCATACAGCGGACTTACATGTGGGGACGCCGCTGCGGGTCGCCGCCGAGGAGTTGCCGGAACAGGTGGCAAAAACATTGCGGCAAGCAGTGGATACGATTCTAGCGCGTTTGGTAGATTACGCTATCGACGCGCAGGTGGACGCCGTGATGATTGTGGGAGATTTGTTCGACGGGACAGACCCGCCTGTGAGTGTCCAATATGACGTGTACCGCCAGTTTCGGCGCCTTGCCAATCATGGCATTCCAGTGGTTCTTACGCACGGTAACCACGACCCAGCAGGTGCGCCAGCCTTGTTTCAGTGGCCCGACAGCGTTCACGTTCTGGGCGGACAGGCGCATGGGGAATCGGTGTGCGACCTCATGTTGCCGCTGCAGAGTTATCGCGTGCAGTTTTCCGGGTTCAGCTACGGTTCGCGGGAGTTGTACGGATCGAAAGTGGGTGAGTTTCACCGGCTGCCCGAGGCGGATATCGCGATAGCGATGTACCATGGGCAAATTGGCGGATCGTATGGATCACACGCGCCCTACGCCGCTGCACCGCTGGAAGAGGTGGTGCGCCAGCCAGGCTTTGACGCATGGGCGCTTGGGCATATTCATCGCCATCGCGTATTGCGTGAACGCGGGCCGTTCGTCGGTTATCCTGGCGCACCACAGGGGCGCGATGTGAGTGAGATGGGCCCGCATGGGGCCATTCTGCTGACATGGGATGACCGTTTGCATTTGACACACACTTTTTTGCCGTTTTCGACGGTGGAATGGCAGCGTGTCGACGTGGATGTGAGTGACTCGACGACCATTGACGACGTATGGGCGGCTGTCGCTGCTGAGTTAAAAGGAGATACCGTGCTGCGACTTGTCCATCTTTGCTTGTCAGGGCGCAGTTTCTTGCACAACAGCCTCAATTTGCCCGAAGCTAAGGCCATCTTTCAGCATGCGGCCGATGACGAGTCACTTGCAGTCTGGATACATCGCTATACCAGCGCGGTGGAACCGGACGTCGACTTTGGCGTTTGGGAAACGTCTGACAGTTACGTTGGACAGTTGCTTCAGTTATTGCGGCAGGCCGAATTGGAACCAGAGGCTGTGTTCGCGCTGCTTGCCGACGGTGGCTGGAAGGAAAGGGAGTGCGCCCTCGTCGCGGAGGCATTGAAACAGGACCCGGAGGGCGTGATGCAGCGGGTTCGCCAAATTCTGTTAAGCCATATGCACCCCGAAAAAGGCGATTTGGAACTGGTAGAATGGAGGGGTATGCATGCGGCTGCAGGGTCTGTGGATTGACCATGTAGGTCCGTACCGGGACTGGTCTGTCACCTTTCACAGTGAGGGTCTACACGTGCTTTACGGTCGCAACGAGGCGGGAAAGAGCAGTATGCTGGCCGCGATTCGCGGCGGCCTATTCGGCGTCGCGCGACTGGCGGAAGGGACCACGCCGGTGCGGCCTGGAGCACACGTTCGACTGCAGCTGCGCCAGGAGTCGGGGGAACTCGTCACGTTGGAGAGGAGTCTCGGGCGGCGGACGGCGCCGCGGCTCACTGGAGAGGACGGGAAGAAAGGCACAGGCCAGGGGGAACTGGCTGCATGGTTTCCGGAATTCGCACAGGTTGAGCAAGTGTTGTACGAGACGTTCTTCACACTCCAATTGGCAGATTTAGTCGCTTTTTCGGAGAAACCGAATGCGCGTATTTCGCAGTTGTTTGGCCTGCGCGCCCTCTTAATCAACCCCTATGAGTTGGAGGCGGCCACCGATAAGGCGGCCGGTGAAATTTTCAATCCGAGTCGGCGTGCGAGTCGGCCGCGGTTGAATCAGGTGTTGCGGGCGCATCGGGAAGTGGCCGAGGCATTGCAAACTTCGCCCGATAGGGCTGGGTGGTACCGTCAGACCCTGCGACACCGCGACGAGGTGGAGCGCGAGCTGGCGGATGTACGGAACTTGCTTTTGGCCAGTGAACAGCGCCGCGACCACCTCGAGCGCGTGGTCTCAGTCTATGGCGCGGTACAGGAACTGATGGAAGATGAGGCGAAGATGGCTGCGCTTGGCCCTGTGCCAGAAGGAACCTATGAGATCTGGGTACAGGTCCCGACGTGGCTTGAGCGGCAGGCCGAGTTGGCGGACAAGCGTCAGCGTCTGCTCGAGCGAAAAACGACCCATGAGCACCGCCTTCACCAATTGCAGATGAAAGCTGCTGATGCAGAACTGCAGGGGGACGTGCAGGCTTGGCAGTTGCGAGTCCAGGCGCTAGAGCAATCGATTCGCGACTGGATAGCGCGTCAAGAGGCTGTGCGACATGCAAAGGCGCAGTTGGCTCGTGCGTGGGAGTCATTGCCGTCGGATTTATCAGCGGATGCGGTAGCACGCCTTGCCGAAATGACTCCGAATGATGCGCTCTATCGGCTTGCAGATGCCTACAGCCGAGCGGTGGCCACAGAGATGGAAGCGAGTCGTCAGCGGGATGCAGCTCGCGTGTGGGAGGCAGAACAACGCGAGGTCTTTCGCGAGGCGGTGGGTGCGGATTATCCGAGTGAGTCGCATGCTCGGGCGGCGATAGAGGAACGAGCGGTCCAGTTGCGCGAGATAGAAAGTGGGTACCGCGTGGATTTTGAGCGGTTGCGCGCGTGGCGCGACGAGATCGTCCGTCAGCCACGAGAAACCACTGGGGCTTCCCGTGCGATGGGGATGCGAGCCGCTATTCTCGCCGCCTTGGGCGTTGGTCTTGTCTTTGAATGGGTGAGGGGCAATTTCGTAAGTGTCTTCGTGCTTGCGATTGTGTTGGCGCTGACACTGCTCGGTGGTGGTTTCAACAGGCGTTTTTCACGTGAGATGGGTGGCAATCACGCGAAGAAACCGCCCTATATGACGCGTTGGAAAGGGTCTGTACACGTCGATTCGGTGGATGATGTGTTGGCGGACATCCTGGCCCACATCCAGGAGGTTGAGTTAGAACGCCAACGGGTTGAACGCGCGAAGTCGCTGCTCGGCAGTTACGAAGAAGCTGCCTATCGTCGGCGGCTGCGGGACACGGAGTGGCAGGTGGCGACAAATGAGCTGCAAGCGGCAGCGAGTCAGTACAAAGCCGCGCTCAACGAGACGAATTTCCCGTTGGAATTGTGGATGGCTGCTGATTTGGCGCAGTTCGCAGAGGCTGCACGCAATGTGATGCGTTGGCGCGCGGAGGTGGAGGAGACTTGTCGAGCCGTGCAACAACTGGGCCAGCACGTGCATGCAGAGCTGCTGGCAGCGCAATCCTGGTTGGACACGGTCGATCCGGCGCATGACGCGGGCTTCGCGGTGGCGCTAGAAGCGGCGCGCCAAAACCTTGACGCCCCGACGGCGGCGCAATGGGCGGTCGAGGCGTTGCAGGAGACACTCAACCGATTGAGTCAGATTGTCGCGTCGGGGGTTGAGGCGAACGCTGAGTGCGCCAGGCTGACGGAGCAGCTCGACGCTTGGCTAGTCGAGTTGCAAATGATCGAAGAACAGATGATATCGGTCGAGCAGCAGATTCAGCAAGTCTATCGGCAGTTCGGCGTCGATGACAGAGACGGTTATGAACGCTGCATGGAGCGCGAGGCGCACCGGCGGGCGTTACAAGTGCGTCGCGAACGCGCGCTGCAGGCGCTGGTGGTGCAGTGCAGTGGCGAAACGGCGGCGTTTCAAGTGGTGCAAATGGCCGCGCGTTCGTCCTTGTCGGCATTGCAAGAGTCTCTCATTGCAACCGAAGATGAAGTAGAGCAGAAACGTGCGCGCGTTGCGGCGCTACAGGAGGAGCTGTGGTCGCTAGACCATTCTCTGGAGATGAGTCGGTTAGGGGAACAAGGTCGTGCACTGCGCTGGCAGGCGGAGCAGCTGGAGGCGGACATTGCAGCTTTGAAGGCAGAATTCGCTGCCCAAGCTATCGCCAAGGCGCTGAGCGTCCGTGCCAGAATGGTCGTGGAAGCGCATCAGTCGTCCCCATTAATGGCCAACGCATCTGATTATATGGCCCGCATTACGGATGGCCGTTACTGTGCGTTGCGGGTACCGCTCGGTTCGAGTGGCTTGGAAAATGTGTATTTAGTCGATGATACAGGACAAGCGTTCGCGCTGTCCGACGTGTCCAGAGGCACGCGCGAACAGGTGTACCTCGCGTTGCGCTTGGCAGTTATCCGACAGTATCGCGAGCGAGGTGTGATTTTGCCAGTGATTTTGGATGACCCGCTCGTGAACTTTGACGATACGCGCGCGGGCAGGGTATTGGCAGTACTCGCCGAAGAGGCACAACAACAGCCGATATTGTACCTGACATGTCACGAGCGCTTGCTCGATGAAATTCAGCAAAAACCAGATGTGTACGTGCTGCCGATGCAGTGAGAAAGCGAGGAATACAGAGTGGCCGATGTTCGGTTTTGGTTTGGCCCGACGGGTAGTGGCAAATCCCACAGCGTCGTCGCGGACATGCGGAGGTTGACAGAACAGGCGCCGATTGGACCCACTTTGTTCTGGGTCGTGCCAGACGATGTGGCATTTGCCGCCGAGCAAATGTTGATGGAGCAAATTCCGTCGGCGCTGCGCTGTGAAGTCATTACGTTGACACGGTTGGCGGAGCGAATCCGGCAAGCGGCCGGCGGCAGTGACGAGCAAACGATTAATGCGTCCGGCAAGCAAATGTTGTTTGCTGACGTCTATCGGGAATTGCGCGACCAACTTGGCCCACTCAAGCGCGCGCAAGCCAATGTTGGGTTTTATCAGCTGGTGCTTGACGCCTTTGACGAGATGTCCCAGTACCAGGTCAATCTGGCTGCCCTGGAGGGGGCGCTCGAGTCGGCTGCAGCATCACTTGCAGCCGGTGTGCCGCGGGCGCAAATGACGGTTGGCAAATCGCTTATCGGAAAGTTGCGCGACCTTTGTCTGTTATACATTCGCTACCGCGAACGGCTTCGTGAAAAGGGATTTTTCGATCCGGCACTCTTACTCACAGCGGCGACAGCGGCCGTGCCGCAAGTGAATTGGCTCGCTGAGTCCACGTTTTATTTTGATGGGTTTCATCGCTTAACGTCTGATCAGGTTGCGCTGATGGGGGAAATTGCGGCGACAGCAAGTCAGAGTACCTTTACGTTTGTGCTCCCCGACGCATGGACGAATCAGGAATTGGATTTGGTGAAACACGCTTTTGCGCGTTGGCCGCAGTTTGAGCGATTGTCCAACTGGCTGCCGCACTTCCAAAATCACGGCCGCGAGTATTTCCCGGGCGTCCTGTATAGTGCATTGCAGTTGGCGGCGTGTCTCGAAAAAAAGGGCGTTTCTTGGACGTCGCAGGCGTTGGCGATATCCGCTGACGTCCGGCGAATTCGGCCGCTGTCCCAATTGGAAGAGGTGTTTCGCGGCGGTGAGTCGGTGGCGTCGGGTGGTGCCGCGGATGCGCTTCGCGTGTGGATGGCAGAAGATGACGAGGCTGAGGCACACGCTGTCGCGGATGAGATTTTGCGCCTGGTAGAGGAAGAACACGTTGCGTTTCGCGATATCGCAGTGCTGGTTCCGTCGCTTCAGGAGGAGGGCGTGCGGCTGCACGACGTCTTCAAGCGTTACGACATCCCGCATTCCTTAGATGCGTTTCCGCCGCTTGCCGCGCACGCGCTTGGACGGTTTTTGCTTGCAGCGTTGCGGGCTGTCGTGGAAGACCTGTCAACGGACGCGATGGCGCGATTGTTGCGAACCGATTTTCACGGGCTCAAGCAGGCTGATGTCGACTGGTTCGATATGTACTTGAAAGCCGCTGACGTCGCAGGTGCGAAAGTCTGGTTCCAGATGGAGGATTGGACATTTCGGCAGCAGGCTTCAACCGCTGATGCAATGGATTTTGCAGCGCAGGAAGACGAACGGGCCAATCGCCTGCGGAGGCATTTGATGGCGTTCTTTCAACCGTTTTACGAAGCCGTTTCAGCGGAAATCCTGACGCCTCTCGCGTTTGCACGGGCACTGTGGGATCTGCTGATGGCCGTGAACGCAAAATCGATTGTCGCAGAGTCGGTCGTGCTTGAAGATGTCCATCAAAATCCGCTCCAGGCGAGCCAGCATGAGCAGGCGTGGCAATTGACCGTTCAGCTTTTAAACGACCTCGCGAACGTGGGCGGCCAGGCCCAGTTTGTTCGCGAAGATTTGTTTCAGCTTGTCACGTCCGCATTGCTGGAGGAGAGGCAATCGACCATTCCCAGCGGCATTGACGACGTGTTGATCCGCCCGTACACACATGCGCACGCCTGGGTGAAGGATTACGTCTTTGTCGTTGGCGCATCTGACCGTGCGCTGCCTGAACGAGTGCAATCGAATGGGCTGCTACAGGATGACGAACGGGACATGTTTGCACGATTGTTTGGCATCCCGATTGGCTTCACGACCCGAGAGCTGACGGCGATTCACCAATTGACGCCGTATTTGCTGTTTACGCGGGCGAGCAAGCGATTGACGATTAGCTTCGCGCGGACCCATGGCGCCGCGGAACAGCGGCCGTCCCCGTATGTGATGCGACTTTGTGATGCCTGTGACATACCTGTACGACAGGTACATGCGCTCAACGAAGGAAGGAATCTAGCAACCGCTGACGACGCGCTATACGTGATGAGATCTTCTGTGGCGCTCGATTTGGTGGTGCAGATTTTTGCGCAAGCGAAAGACAAAGGCGACATGGAAGAACTGTTTGGCCGCCACGATTTATTGGATATCATATCGTGGTTTGGTGAAACGGATGAACGCAGTCGCCGGTTGCGGCGGGCGATTGCGGGGCTGTCGCACACGCTGCCAACGGGTCAGATAGAAGAGGCACTGGCGAAGCAACTCTATGGCTCCCCGTTGAAATTGAGCGTGCATCGCCTGGAGAGTTACGCCGCGTGCCCCTATCAATACTTTGTCCGGTTTGGCCTGCGGGTGGAGCCCGACATGACTCGGGCAAAGGTCGCTGCGGATGTTGGAAACCTTCTGCACGACACGGTGTTTCAACTGGTCGATATGCACCGCCGAGCGGAAGTGCGCTTTGAGCAATTGCAGTTGGCAGATATGACGCAACTGGCTGAGCGCGTGTTTGCGGAACAGTTGGCCCGAGGGCAGCACGCGGATTTTCAAGGTGGCGTTTTAGGGGCGCGTGCGGCCGACTTGCGCAATTATTTGCATGCGGTGGCGGAAGTATTATGGTTGCAGGCGAAACAAGGCGCATATGAGCCGTTCGAGCTAGAGTGGTCGTTTGGGTTTGAGGATAGCGATAGCTCCCCCTTGACCATCCATTTGGAGAACGGTGAGGATGTGGTGATTCGAGGTCGAGTCGACCGGCTGGATGTGTATGAAGATGGGGATACCACTTGGTTCCGCATTTTTGATTACAAGAGTGGTCGCAGTCAGAAACTCGATGCCACTCGCATGTTTTACGGGTTGCAGCTGCAGTTGATTGTGTACCTTGCGGTGGTCCAGCAAAAACTGGGCCGTGAGGGCAAACAGGCTCGTCCGGCGGGTGCATTTTATTTGCCGTTATTGAATCTGCCAGCCATCTCGGAAGTTCCAGAGCCAGATGCGGCTGCGCTGTCCGCTTTGCGCAAGGCGTATGTGCCTGAAGGATACTTCAACGCAAACGGCACGGCGATTTCTGCGATGGATAGGAATTTCCCTGATGGCAAGTCCGAACTCTTTGGTGACTTGTTCAAGAAAGACGGTACGTTTCGCCAGCATGCGAAGGTCTGGACGGATGATGAGTGGGCGAATGCCGTGGCGTTTGTGCGCGAGCGCATCGAACAAATTGCGACGGACCTAAGTTTGGGCAAGGTGCCTGTACGACCGTATCTGCAGGCGCACAACGACAGCGCGTGCACCCGGTGTTCCTTCCGCAAGGTTTGTCACTTTGAACCGTTAGATCACGGCGCGTCGTATCACGTGCTATTGGCCAAGCGGTTCGACGATATCGTCAGTTCATCCGCCGAGGAAGGTGAAGACCAATGAAGTGGTCACAAGCGCAGTCGAGCGCCATTACGACGACCAAGAGGAACCTGATCGTTTCGGCGGGCGCAGGGTCAGGAAAGACGGCCGTCCTCGTTGAGCGGGTGCTTCATCTGCTTGAAACCGACCCCGCCCTGAACATGGAGAATATCTTGGTGATGACGTTTACGGAAGCGGCCGCCGGAGAGATGCGTCAGCGTATTGCGGTGCGAATCCAGGAGCGCATTCAGGAATATCGTCAGATGGGCAATTCCGCTGCGGCACAGCGGTTGCGTCGGCAGTCGTCGTCGCTGTGGCAAGCGCAGATCTCGACCATTCACAGCTTTTGTCTCGAGGTTGTGCGCCAAAATCTTTTGTATCTCGATTTGGCACCAGATTTCCGCTTGCTCGACGCGAACGAGCAGGCGCTGCTTTCGATAGACGTCGCAAATCATGTGATTGAGCGTGCGTTGGCCGACGACTCTGGCGACGCGCAGGCGATTCGACAGATGATGATTGGGCTTCGGCTGGCCGATGACAAAAATCTGGCGAAAGTTTTGCTGCGGCTCTATGACGCCGCCAACAGCCAAGTGCATCCGGAAACCTGGTTACAGGAAATCGCGCAAGCGTATCCCTCCACATATCGGCTGTGGAGTGAAACGCCGTTTGCCAACGCCTTTTCAGCTTGGGTTCTTGAACACCTGGAAATGGCGCACAACGATTTTGCATTGGCTCACACGTTAGCCGAGACCATTCCCGAGGTGGACAAGTACGCGGCGTGGTTACAGGACGCGAAAGATATCGTTGCGCAGGCGCGCCATGCGTTCGAATCCGCGACGGGGACAATCGACTTTGACGAACTCGCGGCGTCCATCTCGCGGTTTACGGCGTTGAAATCCCCGCGCAGTTCTTATAAAGGGCCGGAGTTACAGCAAATCAAAGTCTTGCGCGACGAGGGAATGGAGAGTATGAAAGCCATTGTTCCCGTCCTTGCGCGGGGCGTCGAAGGCCTATCTCAAGATCTCGTCCTGTTGTCGCCACATATTAAGACGCTATGCCAACTCGTAGAAGCTGTCATAGAGGAAATGAGGCGGCGGAAGCAGGCGGAGGGCGTGATCGACTTTCAGGACCTGGAGCATCTGGCCTTCACTGCGCTGGCGGACGAACAATCCGGCGCGCTGTATCGGTTGCAGGAGAATTATCGTCACGTGTTCGTCGACGAATACCAGGATACCAGTCCGATTCAGGATGCGATTGTCGATCTCGCCACGCTCGACCAGGACAACCTGTTTGCCGTGGGCGACGTCAAGCAGAGCATCTATCGCTTCCGAATGGCGGAGCCGGGCCTATTTCTCAATCGCTATGGGCGCTACCAGGCGGAGGATGGCGGCTTGGCGATTGACTTGACCGAAAACTATCGAAGCCGTGACGGTGTTGTACATTTCGTCAATTTCGTCTTTGGACAATTGTTCAGTCCGGAATTGACGGGGTTTGCGTACGACAAGCGGGCTCGTATGGTCGTCGGGGCATCTTACCCGCCGGCGGAGCCGTCCAGTCCATTGGTTGAAGTGCATTTCTTGGACCGCTCCTCGGCGCTTTCAGAGAACGTGCAAGCGGATAGCACGGAAGTGGCAAGGCAAGAAAGTGCGAAGCCGTTTGAAGACGTCGACGTGTCGGCGCTGGAGCGGGAGGCGCGCGTGGTTGCCAAGCGGATTCGGGAAATGATGGAGGCGGAGAACGTCCAGGTCTGGGATAACAAAGCGGGCGCCAACCGCAAACTCGCGTTTGGCGACATCGCCGTGCTTTTGAGGTCTGGACGCGGCGCGTTGAATACGGTCGTCGACGTGTTGCAAGCATCTGGCATTCCCGTGTCGGCGACGACCTCGACTGGATTTTTTGAGGCGTTAGAAGTGCAGTGGCTCATGGCGTGCTTGAGCGTTATCGACAATCCGCGAGACGACTTGCCATTGGTGACGCTATTGAGGTCACCGTTTGTCGGTTGGGATGAAAACATGCTGGCTCGCGTGCGACTCAGTTCGCGACGAACGCTTTGGGACGGCGTGCGTAGAATCGCACGGCATGATGATGAGGCTTCACTTGATGAATCACAAAAACGGATTCGAGATGAAGACTCCGTCTCTCGAGCGCGGGCGTTTTTGCAGCAACTGGAGACCTGGCGAACATTTGCGCGGCAGTCGAGCGTCGTCGACACGCTGTACCGCGTGATGGAAGATGTGGATTACATGCGTTATGTTCGCGGCATGTCGCGCGGCAAGATTCGCAAGGCGAACGTGCAAAAATTGCTCGACTTGGCCCGCGCCTATGACGAGCGCACGAATTTCGCGGGGCTTTACGGTTTTCTGCAACAGTGGCAGCGAGAAGATGAAGCCGATTTAGATTTGGGCGCTGCCAACGTCACGGAGCCGGATGCGGTTCAGGTGATGACGATTCACCGCAGTAAGGGTCTTGAGTACCCGGTGGTGTTCGTCATTGACTTAGGCAAGCAGTTTCGCCTGACGCAGGATATTTTGTACGTCAATCGTGATGTGGGCATTGGCGCCGTGGCGTATGACCCGCACACCCATCAGCGCTGGCGAACGGTTTCGTCGATCGCTGCGACACACGCGGAACGCCGCAGCACGCTCGCCGAGGAAGCACGTGTGCTCTACGTCGCGTTTACACGCGCACGTGAGCGGTTGATTGTCGTCGGCTCTACACAAAATCTCGCGCGTCAGGTGAATAAGGCTGTGTACGCGCATGGCGGACAACGCCAGCAACTGCTCGCCGGCGCCTTTACCGGGGCCAAGTCGTTCATGGATTGGCTTTTGCCGATAATGCTGCGCCATCCTCGGGCCACTGCGCTGCAGCAATTGGTGCAATCGGATAGTTGGGATGGCCACGTCTTTGCGACGGAGGGTGATCATCTCGCACTCTACGTCTACGACATGAATCAGGTGGCTGCGAGTGAAACAAAGCGTCAGAACGTAGACAAGAGTTCTGAGTGGGCGTGGGACGCCATTGTGGAGCGCATCGCACAGCAGCCGCGCGAGCGTGCGACGATTCGCATTGTCGATCGGCCGGATCACGCGCTCGATGTGTTATTCGGCAAAGTATCTGCGACGGATATGCGCCGTCTTCACGTCGCGCTGATGGGGGATGCGCCGGTTCGGAGACGGCAGGCGGCTGCCTCTTTGCTCGAAGATCCGGCGTTTGTGCGCCCGAACGCCGTCACACCTCGAGAAGAAGGGATTGCGTTCCACGCGTTTATGCAGCGGTTTCGCATGTCGATTGACGGGGACGAAGCGTCGATTGCGCAGGAAATCGAGCGTTTGATTGAGGAGAAGCAAATCGATGCCAAGATTGCTGCGGCTGTCAACATCCCACAGGTGGCAAGGTTCCTCCAGTCGCCGCTGGGACGGCGCATGCAAAAAGGCCTTCGGGTGTTTCGGGAACAGCCCTTTTTCCACCGGATCGACGTGCCTGTCGACAACGGACGGCGAACGGTCCCCATCGTGGCACAAGGCGTCATTGACTGCTTGGTCGAGGAGGCGGATGGGTGGTTGGTGATTGACTACAAAACCGATCACGTGGACGCCGCGAATGTGACCTCCGCCAAGCGCGAGTACGAGGCGCAGGTGGCCACCTACCTGGAGGCCCTCCGACCGCTGACAAAGACGAAGCCCGTTCAGGCGTTCCTTTACTTCGTACGGCCTAATACCGCGCTCGAAGTGGAGTCTCTGTCGCTTCCGGACATCTTTGTCGAGTTGCTTCGTCGCCATCGCCAGCAAGGCGAATAGACGACAAAACGGCCCCGTTCACCTGTTCTTTCTGGTGAACGGGGCCGTTTTGATGAAATGCGGAACTCAGTTACAGTGCAGCCAGTTGGTTTTTCAGGTGGTCGTCTGTCAGCCAACCGCGAATGGCGTCGGCCAGCTTTGGTTCCGACAGACCAAATGACAAGTTTGCGCGCAACCAGCCTTCCAGATTGCCAATATCGTGGCGTACACCCTCAAATTGAAAGCCGTCGACGAGTCCTTTTGCCGCCAATTGTTGAATGGCGTCGGTGAGTTGGAGTTCTCCTCCATGTCCGAGCGGAGTCTCTTCGAGTGCGTCAAAAATTGAGGCAGGCAAGATGTAGCGACCAAGCACCGCCAAGTTGGATGGGGCCTCATCGGCGCTCGGTTTTTCGATCACGCGCTGCACTGGCACCACGCCTGGTTTCGCCGAGGCAGGGCCAGATTCGACGATGCCGTACTTGGACACGTCTTTTTGTGGAACGGGCTGGATGCCTAGTAACGCTCGTTCTGCATCCTCATAGTGTTGCATCAGTTGCCGAGTGACCGGCGAACTGGACTGGATGATATCGTCGCCGAGCAGCACTGCAAACGGTTCTTGTCCCACAAAAGACTTTGCGCAGAGAATGGCATGCCCAAGGCCTAGCGGCGTTTTCTGGCGAGTGTAGTGGATGTCCACCAGATCAGAAATCGCCTTCACTTCCGTCAACATATTTGCTTTACGACTTTGCTCTAAGTGAAGTTCCAATTCCGGTGATCTGTCGAAATGGTCTTCAATCGCCTTTTTGGCGCGGCCTGTAATAATTAGAATTTCTTCAATTCCCGCATAAACCGCTTCCTCGACGATGTACTGGATACACGGTTTATTTAAAATCGGGAGCATTTCTTTTGGCACAGCTTTTGTAGCTGGCAACATGCGAGTGCCAAACCCGGCAGCCGGGATGACCGCCTTGCGTACCTTCATATGATTCACCCCTGGCACGTATCAATCGAGACCTCATTGTATCGTATCACAAAAGATTATACACGCTCCCACAACTTTCTGCATGAAACGGGTGGTGACGTGTCGATTCGGAACATTTATCACCTTCTCTGTCACCGGTTCAAACATACAGTATGACATCAGAACCTTTGGGCAGGAGTCGATGACTGGGATGCCCGAGCGCAAGCCTGAAATGGGCAAATGGTTGTTGTATCAATTCTTTCGGAGAAATGAACAGATAGCAAAGTTTCTGCCAGAGACGAAAAAATATACGGTAGAGAACTTCGGGACGCTCATTGGCAAATACAAAACGGTTTACGTCAAACCGGTCGCTGGAAGTCAGGGGAAGGGAATTATGAAGGCGTGGTATGACGGGAAATCGATTGTGGTACAGCACACTGTTCGGAAACAACGGAAGTTTCCAGATGTGAAATCTGCTGCGAACTATATCGATAATTTGCGTGACGGCAAAATGTATATCGTGCAGCAGGGTATCAAGCTTGCCAAGGTAGGTGGGCGTCCGATGGACATTCGCGTGATGATGCAACGCGAAAAACCAGGCGGGCGGTGGCGTTATTCTGGAATGATTGCCAAGATTGCTGGAGGGAATAGCGTGGTGACGAACACGGCGCTCAGCCGCGGCCGGGTGATGGACGTGGATAGTGCACTGCAAACGGCGCTAGGCTGGACACCCGCGAAAGTCAAGCGAACCGTCAAAGAACTCGAGCGATTAGGCTATCTTTTTGCACGGCACTTTGACACCTATCAACGCTATCGCGAACTAGGTTTTGATGTGGCGATTAGCTCGTCTGGTCGCATCTGGTTGCTTGAGCAAAATACGGCGCCCAGTCATGCGCTGTTCGCACGCAACCAAAAAAATCTCGCTCCTTACAAACGCATTCAGTATCGTTGGGGCGTGTACGAGCGTGCGCGCAAGGCGAAGCACGCTTAGAACAGTCGCCCGGTCGTCGTACGTGTCAACTGAATGGGCACGATGTCACCTGCTTCGTATACTTGCTCATCGAGTCGAATGATGGCGTTGACACAGGCGAGCCCTGTCACCAGGCCGGACGATTGACCCACTTGAGGTTCTACGCGTACTTGAACGCCGTCGACGCCGGCCGTCGCGCGATAAAAGCGGACGTGTTTGATGGGTTTCAGGCGAATGGATTGCGTCAGCACCGCCTCCTGCGCGAACATCGCCGCATCTATACCTAGTGAACGACGGATGGCTGGGAGGACGAGGACGTGAAACTGAACAAAGCAGGCGGCAGGGTTGCCGGATAAGCCGAACACTGTAGTCCGTCCCGCTCTTCCTGCCAGGAATGGTGATCCGGGTCGCATCCACACGCGTTCGATGGGCAACTGCTCAGTGCCGCACAATCTGCGGATGACACTTGTGGCATAGTCAGTGTCGCCGACGGAGGCACCTCCAGTGAGCAGGACGTAGTCGACGCCATCTGCTATGAACCGGGCCGCTCTTTGCTCAATGCGTTCGGGATGGTCATCGACGTACGAGATATCGACCACCTGTGCGCCCAGTGCCTCAAGTGTGGATTGCAAAAATGCGTCACTGGCCGCATACACCTGTGCTGCACAGAGTGGCTTCGTCGGGTCTGTGACGAGTTCGCTGCCAGTGCTGACAATCCCGACGCGCACAGGCGCGTAGATTGGGATACTGGTGACGCCGGCTGCGCGTAGTACGGCTATCGTCTGGCCGTCGATTTGCGCTCCCCGCGATAAAAGCACCGCACCTTGAGCTGTGTCCTGGCCGCGGGGTTGAATCGATTCGCCAGCAGAGATAGGCCGTAGGAGCCGGATAGTATGGGCATCAATCCATTCTGTCCATTCTTTGCGGACGACGGCGGCGGTATTTTCCGGAACCGGTGCGCCAGTGCGAATCTGCACGGCTGTGCCAGGGGAGACTGGCGTCTTAGGCTGTTCGCCCGCATGGATATCGGCAACCACCTGTAACGGTTGCGTGCCCGCAATGTCAGAGCGGTGTACGGCAAAGCCGTCCATCATCGCGCGTGCGAACGGAGGTAGGTCAATCGCCGCGCGAACATCGTCGGCGAGCGTCGCCGTGCTAGGTGCCTTCGTCCACACATTCCGCTCGATGATGCGGCGGGGTGCGGCGAGATGGATGGCGATGTCCAGTGCTTCGTCGTATGTACAAATTGATCTCACCCAAATTGCCCCCAATGTATCTGTAGAAGTAGAAAATAGAACAGGCGCCGACTCGCCGGCGCCTGTGTAAACTCGTCGCAAATTACGCGAGGACGGCCTCAATGTCATGTAAGATGTCTTCATTGAGCGTGATGCCAGAAGCCTTCACGTTCTCGACGACCTGCTCAGGACGGCTTGCGCCAATTAATGCACTCGCCACATTGGGCTGCCGGAGCACCCATGCGAGCGCTAGTTGCGGCAGGCTGAGTTCCGCTTTCGTGGCGATGGCGGACAATTGTTCGACTTTGTCGAGGACGTCTTCCGTGAGTCTGCCTTCCAGGAAGCGATTTACACCTGGTGTCGCAGCACGTGAACCTTCCGGCGCTTGTGCACCTTTGCGGTATTTTCCGGTCAACACGCCCTGTGCGAGCGGCGAGAAGACGACTTGTCCGATGCCTGCGTCCTCGCAGATGGGAATGACCGCTTGCTCGATATATCGCTCGAACATATTGTAAATCGGCTGGCTGGCTGCGAATTTATGCAATTGAAGTTCTTTTTGAAGCGACACGCCGGCCGCAATTTTATCGGCTGGCCATTCACTGAGGCCCCCGTAGAGCACTTTCCCTTGCGTGATGAGGTCATCGAGTGCGCGCAGGCTCTCTTCGAGGTCTGTGTCCGGGTCAAAGCGATGAAAGTAGAAGATGTCGATGTAGTCGACGCCGAGTGCCTTGAGGCTCTTTTCCACCTGGGCCATGATATGCTTGCGGCTCAGGCCTCTGTCGTTGGGACCGTCGCCGACGGGCCAGAAAGCTTTCGTCGTGATGACGTAGCTGTCGCGCGCATACGGTTTCAGTGCTTCTTGCATCACTTCTTCAGCGGCGTGCGGTTGTGCACCGTACACGTTCGCGCAGTCGAAGTGGTTGATACCGAGCTCATACGCCTGCTTGACACACGCGATGGCCCGTTCCTTCTCGGTCACCGTCCCATATGTAAGCCAGCTGCCGAGTGCAATTTCCGAAACTTTAAGACCACTCTTACCAAGTCTGCGATACTCCATGTAATCGACACCTCCAAGGGTATTCTACTGAACGAAAGGAAGTGTATGCAATGTCCATAGCGCCACTTCTTGCGATGGGTGAACGAACAAGCTCCACGAACTTTGGTTACTATCGCACGTGTGGTAAGCTATGGGCACTGAGCCTACGCACTGAAGCGCGGCAGTATTTTTGATGAGGTGACCAGATGGCAGCGAATAAGCAGTATAAGCACGAACCAGAGATGCAGTTGATCAAAGGCGCTCGATACGAGGCGATTGTCCATACGGGACTTGGCGAGTTTACGATTGAACTGTTGGCGAACGAGGCGCCGAAAACCGTCAACAACTTCGTCTTTCTCGCGCGTGACGGCTACTATGACGACGTGATTTTCCACCGCGTCATTCGTGAATTTATGATTCAGGGTGGGGACCCGACAGGTACTGGCCGCGGCGGCCCAGGGTACCGGTTCGCGGACGAATTGCCACCGGCGTTGCCCTATGAGCCAGGTGTGGTCGCCATGGCGAATGCTGGGCCGAACACGAACGGATCGCAATTTTTCGTATGCACTGGCGAGATGAGCCGCAACTTGAATCAGCAGCCGAACTACACTGTGTTTGGTCGGGTGACCTCCGGGATGGACACGGTGATGGCGATTGCCTCGCAGCCTGTCCAGCGCGGCGCGATGGGAGAGCCGAGTCAACCTGTCGATCCGGTACATATTCAATCGGTCGAAATCGTAGAGTATACTGCCTAGTTTCTCAGGTGGGCAGGCATCCGTCCATTCGTTTTCCCTCTCGCGCCATAGAGTAAAGCAAACGCGCGAGGGGGGAAGTAAGGTTGGCAAACATTCGTGCTTTGGCGATGAGACACATCGGTCGACCGGTGGTTGTCCATTCGGTTTATGGCGTTCACCGCGGTGTTTTACACCATGTCGACCAGAATGGAATGTACTTGCGCTTATACCAAGGCGGCGGCCGGACCGTTAGCGCTTCCGAGAAACTGTCTGTGAAGACACTCGACTCGGTTGGCGGGAAGAATGTGGACGCCGAAGAAGTCTTTTGGCCACTGTTCTTCATTCCGTTTGCCGCTGCGCTCGCGTTGAGCCCTTGGGCGTGGGGCTGGGGCTGGGGCCCGTACTGGTAAAGATTCGTGGCGCATGCGCTGGAGGGATAGGCGGTTCGCTTTGCCGCGTATCCCCCACAGTCGCGGCGCTTCGATGCAGAAAGGAGGACAAGCCGTGTCCGCAAAAACCGCGTTTGTGACGTCCGCTGGCAAGGGACTCGGGCACGCCATGGTGTTGTCCTTGGCGAGAGCAGGTTGGAACGTCTCGTTTACATACGGCGAGAGTGCAGAGGAAGCCAGGCAACTGGTCGAGCAGGTGCAGGGCGAAGGGGGAAGCGCATTCGCCATCCACTGTGACTTGTTTGATAGAACTTCCGTTCTTCAGGCGATAACGGCGGCAAAAGCGCAGTTTGCCTCGATTGATGCACTGATTCACAACTTTGGCCCGTTTGTGTTCGAACGGAAACCGCTCGCGGATTATGACGAGGATATGTGGCAGCGGATGATGCACGGAAACCTCACCAATTTCTTTTGGCTGTACACAGAGCTCATCCACGATATGCGAAGCCGCCGCTTTGGCCGCCTCATAACCGTCGGCTACGACGGCGCGGGGGAGGCGCGCGGTTGGCGCTTTCGAGCCGCATACGCGGCAGCAAAAGCCGGGTTGGCGGCGCTCACGAGATCGGTTGCGAGAGAAGAACGAGCGTACGGGATTACGGCGAATATGGTTTGTCCTGGCGATATCCGCGGCGGTGACAAAATGAAAATGTTTGAAGACGTCGCCGGAGAGTTGACAGAAGAAGGGCTACGCCCGCCAGTGGGCGAGGATATTGCTCGGGCAGTGACTTGGCTTTGTCATCCAGACAGCCAAGAGGTGAACGGCACGGTGCTCGAGGTGACCGGCGCCCGAGAAATTTTGGCGCGCGACGCACTGACGACAAATCGGGCGGGCTTGCAGAAGTGATTTCTGCTGACCCGCCCAAATTTTTTACTCCGTGTCTTGCTGCTCTTCGTCTGGCGTGCTCTTCATCGTCTTGCGGACGGAGCTCGTGACGCGCCACGTCAGATAGAGCGCGAACAGCACGGCGAGCGCGAAATAGAGTTCACTCTGGCGCACAAGGAACCTCCTCACGAACAGTGGTCATGATGGTTCATCACTGTACGCTAATTTTTCCGTTTTTTGTCTCCAGATATACGGATATTGAGGTGGTCACATCGTCTGTCATTTCTTTCGTGCGAAAACTGGACGAATTGCGGCGATGTTCGGAAGTGTCACTGACGTCCAGGTCTGGGTGGCTGATTTGTACCGTACCTGCGGCGGTTACCGCCTTCCCACGCACGGGTGTATCGACAGGAATCCCCCGTACTTGGATAGAGCCATTGCGCGATTCGGCGTAGACTTCTTTTGTGCGCGCAGACAACGAGTCGTGTAGCACAATCGATCCGTTCTGTGTCGTCGTCCGCAAAATGTCCGCCTCTCCGTGGTGGACGTGAATTTGTCCATTGGTGGATTCTACGTTGATTGTCGTAGCGCACGCACGGTTGATAAAGATATCGCCGTTGCGGGTTTCCACAGTGATATTGTCCAGTGTCTCGGGGACGTAGACATCGATACGGATGCCACCGACACGCGTCCCGTCGACGCGGTGAAGAAACCGCAAATCGACCTGGTGCTCGGTTTCGCTGATGACCATCGCTTGTTCCAGTAACTCTTTGGCCTTGTCCTGTTCGTCGGCTCGAACATCTGCCTGAACGTACAGGCGGATATGTGGTGCGGACCAGCGCTCGACGCGGACGCGACCATTGCTGGCGTTTACCCGCAGTGCCTGTATATCTGTGGCGAATTCCCGTTCAACGGCGGTAGCAATGTGGTCACCAAACGATAAATTGGCGAGATTCGTCTCCAGCCCTCGGCGCAGTTCGGTCATACTTTGCGCAATGACACTCGACAGTTGTGAGCCGATGCTTTTCAAATCGTTGGTCGCCTTGTCCCAGGAAGCTCTGCCTTCTGATTTGTCCTTTGATTTTTCCTGCAGTGCGTCAAGTAATAAATCCGCTTGCTCGACCGTGAGTTTCCCCTCTGCCACGAGTTCGAGAATTTTTAGTCTCTCTTGCATCATTCGATTCAGCCCTTTCGCAATTTCTCTAGTGTCTCCTCAAAACTGAGTTCGCCGTGTTCAAACTGTACGATGGCGTCGAGTCCGGTGGATGATTCTTCTGGCTTAGATGGATGGTAGCCGAGATGTTGAATCACTTCGTCGAGGCGCGCGCGAACAGTGGGATAGGAAATGCCCAGTTCTCGTTCGACTTCGCGAATATTGCCGCGGCACTTCAGGAAGACCTCGACAAAATGGAGTTGCTGCGCGGTCAAGTGGAGAATTGGGCTGACAGTGAAGTGCCCTTGCACCTGTGTATCGCACACGGGACAGTGAAGTTGGGTCACTTGCATTGCGGAGTCACATGCCGGGCAACGCAACGGAACTTTTGACACTGAATCACCACTCCTCAAAATCGTTTAGTTTTATGTTAACATATTCAAAGTAAAAATAAACATCGATGATAAATTGGCAGATCTAAAAAAATTCCGATTCGGCGGTTGCTTTATGACATAATAGACCTACGGAGGGGTGTGTCATGGAAGTGACTTCAATCGGAGTCGTGGGCGCCGGACTGACGGGGAGGGGAATCGCACAGGCCGCTGCTACGAAAGGCTATGATGTGTTTTTATACGATATCGATGCGGATGCAGTGGATGGTGCGCTATTCCAAATCGGCCGGCGTCTGGCGTCGGAAGCGCGCAAAGCGAGAATTTCCCAAGATGAGAGCGAGCGCGTAATTCGGCGCATCCGGGCTTGTACAGATTTGGACATGCTTCGAGATGTTCATCTCATTATTGAAGCAGTGCCCGAGAAGATGGAGACGAAACAAGCGGTTTTTCGCGAGTTGAGCCAGATTTGCTCGCCGCGGACAATATTTGCGACCAACACGTCAGGGTTGTCTATCACGGAATTGGCAAGCGCCACGGATAGACCGGAATCATTTATCGGTATGCATTTTTTCCATCCAGTTCCCGTGATGAAACTTGTCGAGTTGATTCCCGGCAGTGAGACAAACCAAGAGACGTTGGATGCAGCGAAAGCCGTTTGTGAGCGGATGGGCAAGCAGTGTATTGAAGTGAAAGAGGCCCCGCTGTTCGTCGTCAATCGCATTCTCGTGCCGATGCTGAACGAGGCCATCTTTGTCCTGCAGGAGGGATTGGCAACGGCCGAGGATATCGATACCGGCATGCGACTAGGCGCCAACCACCCAATTGGGCCGCTGGCGCTGGCGGACATGGTCGGATTGGACACGTTGCTCGAAACCGCGTCCACGTTGCATCGGGAGACGGGCGACACGAAGTACCGCCCGCCGCAATTGCTGCGACAAATGGTGCGTGCAGGTAAGCTCGGACGCAAATCAGGCGTCGGCTTTTATGACTACCGCGACGGAGTTTAATCCGTGGCGGTCGTTGTTTTTTTCCAGTCGTCGTAGGTCTGTTGCATCGACGCCGCAGAGGCGGCGAGTGCCTGGTGTTCGTCGTCCGTCAGTGGCAGTTCGAGGATTTGCTCGACGCCTCGGTGCGATAGACGAACAGGCAAGCCGATAAATACGTTTTCGTGCAGGCCGTAGGCGCCGTTACTTCGCACGGAAACCGGCAACAGATGACCTGTGGGGGATTTTAAGGCATCAATCATGGTTACCACGGCGTGCGCAGGGGTTACGGATGCACCATGCGTTTTGAACTTCTCCATAATTTCACCGCCGCCAAAGCGCGTGCGGTGAACGGCGTTTGCCCATTGGTCGTCTGTCAGGAAATGACTCGCTGGAATTCCGCCGATGGAGGCGAATTCGCGTACGGGCACCATGTGGTCGCCGTGGCCGCCCAGGACCATCGATGTAATTTGTTTGTGACTGATTCCTGTTAACTGGTGAATCATATGGGATAAGCGCGCACTATCGAGAATGCCGCCTTGCGCCATCACGCGGTGTTCGGGAAACC
This sequence comes from Alicyclobacillus acidoterrestris, assembly GCF_022674245.1. Taxonomy (GTDB): domain Bacteria; phylum Bacillota; class Bacilli; order Alicyclobacillales; family Alicyclobacillaceae; genus Alicyclobacillus; species Alicyclobacillus acidoterrestris. The sequence continues at coordinate 3,185,151 of NZ_CP080467.1, read as the reverse complement.
CTGTTTCTTCGAAGACGATGCGCGCGAGGATGTCGGCGGGATTCGTCAGGACAATGACGGTTGCGTTTGGGCTTAGGGCGCTAACGGATCGACTGATTTGCTGCATCACCTTTGCGTTGGTGGCTAACAAGTCTTCGCGGCTGAGCCCTGGTTTTCGACCAATACCGGCGGTAATCACCACGACGTCGGAATCTGCTGCCAACGCGGCTTCGGCGCCACCGATGACCTGCGTATCGGAACCGAGTAGAACGCCTGACTGACCGATATCCAGTGCTTTGCCTTCGGCTAGGTCTTGTTGGACATCAATCAACGCCACAGTTCCATAACCTCTTTGTACGAGCAGTTCGGCAATCTCTCCGCCTGTCCCCCCGGCACCGAACACACTGATTTTCCACCCGTTTTGCATTGTGACTCCCCCATTCTTGCGGCGCCGTGACAAACACTCGGGCCTTGTGAAGCATGATTTGATGTGTTCACAGGCTTTGCTGTTGCGCCAACCGATTACGACAGTTCAACCAAGCCCGTTTTGCGCCAACCTTTCGGATACAAGTTGTTGATGCGTCCTGGTACTGCTTTGCCCCATCCCAAACATAGACCCGCATGCTCCACGACGACGAACCCCTTCATTTGTGTCGGATTGGCGAGCGCATCCCCGGCGATAAACCGGATGGCCTCCTGTTCGTCTACCGCTACCGTGCGGACAAAATCGCTTGGGTGACCGCGCAGTGCTAGGCCGTGCAGCGGTTCGATCCGGTTCGCCCCCCGCTTCGCCAACGGCGTCCCTGGCCGCAGCACGCGAATTCCTGAAAATGGAAGATCCCTGAGTTCATCACTAAAATAGATATCCTTATGCAGAAGTGGTTTCTGAATCGACATCTCCGAACTGGCATAGACGTCGGCGAACCACGTTTCGAATTCCGCGTTGGATGATAGCGAAGTTCGTCTTGACGCCGCCTTCTTGTGCGTGGAACGTGGATGTACGTCGATTCCTGCGGGCAGGTGATGTCTCCTGGTGTCGCCCTCTGGCTTGCGTAAACGGGCGACGAAATGTCCCTCTCCGCGTGCCCGATGTGGCCAGAGACGACGTGTGCGCAGCAAGCTATCGCGACCATCCGCGAAATCGGGTCGCCCCGGTGACCAGTGTGGCAGGTCTGGCAGTTCTTCTACGGACATCCCGAACGTGTCCTCCAGCCAGGCGACAATCTGCTCATTTTCCATTGGGTTAAACGTGCACGTCGAGTAAATCAGGCGACCGCCAGGGCGCAGCATGGACACCGCAGACGTGAGAATGTCCTGTTGGCGCGCCGCGCAACGCGTTGGTGCATCGTCTGACCACTGTGCGAGCGCGGATGGGTCTTTTCGAAACATGCCTTCTCCTGAGCACGGTGCGTCGACCAAAATGGCGTCAAACGCATCTGGCCATGCCGCCCCAAGCTCGGCTGGAGATGCGTTGGTCACGGCTGCTGCTGTCCCCATTCGCTCGAGGTTTTCCGCCAGGATGCGGACTCTTGCCGGGTGGATTTCGTTGGCGACAAGCTGTCCGAGCTCTTTTTGCAGTCGCGCGATGGCTGTGGTTTTGCCGCCGGGGGCTGCGCAGAGATCGAGAATGCGTTCGCCAGGCTGTGGGTCCAAAGCTCGTGCAATGGCCATGGCGGACGGCTCTTGAATATAGAACGCGCCGACCTCGTGGTATACTGTCCGGCCGAGTGCAGATTCCTGGTCGATATAGAACCCAAAAGGCATCCACGGGATGGGCCCGGTTAAGTGGGGCTGTACCGCAGGAGGAATTGGGCTGGACGTTTGCGATGTTTCGGATATAGACCACTTATCAACTCGCACGCCGCGCGTCGGAGTTTCGCGAAATGCCGCGACAAAATCAGCCCACTCGGCACCAAGGAGTGGTTTCATCATCTCGACAAATGCCTTTGGCAACTGCAATGGATTCTGTCCCTTCCACCAAGTTCATGTCGTATTCGTCATTTATCTTCTCCTTAGCATACCACGGTGGATGACGCGTGAAAGCTTCGAGCGATGAAGCATCCTGGTGGGCCGGTGAAAAACACGTTTTGAAACTCAAGATTGCTTCTTAATGAAAACACCATATGAAGTGATAATTTCCTTTGTGTCTTGACCGACTTTCTCTGGGGCATCTACGACTTCATTACTTGGGAAAGCAACCTCCTGGCAACGCCTTGGAAACGGCTTAGGATTGCGCGTTTGGGCGTACGTCTGTATATTGGTACGGGGTGAATCCCTGGACTTGTCCAATGCCACTTCCATGCATGAACTTCTATGCACTACACTTCCATGCATTATGCGCATGCACTTTTACGATAGAGAGGATTGAATGGATATGTTGACACAACCGACGAAGGAACTCGTGACCGTTCCAAACCCACACCCAAATCGCGTCTACACGGTGGAAATGGAGTGTGCCGAATTTACCACACTGTGCCCGATGACCGGACAACCTGATTTCGCAACAATTTATATCCAATATCAGCCTGCTGAAAAGATTGTGGAGCTCAAGTCGCTGAAATTGTATCTCTGGAGCTTCCGCAACGAGGCAAATTACCACGAGGCATGCATCAATCGCATCCTTGATGATTTTGTTGCGGTCAGCCAACCGCGGTATGCGAAAGTGGTCGGCGATTTTACGATTCGCGGAGGCATTCACACGAAGGTTACGGTCGAATACACCGCTTAAGTGCGAAAGTTGCACACAACTGTACTTCCCCACAGCACATCAGTAGGTGGGTTGTGGGGAAGACAGCGTGCTTCTGAAGTTGTTTCCTGTGTACTCTCCTCTTTTCTTTTTGATCCACCGGAAACAGCGTCCGATTTCTCATTCCCCATCGGCGTCCGGCATCTCCTCAGATGGCTTGTGTGTCACAATCGAAGAGATGCGATTTTGGTCGTCGACGAACACCACCTTTGCTTCGAGGGCATTCCATTCCTCGTCATCCATCCAACCCATGGAGAGCACGATGATTTTATCGCCGGGTTGAAATAACCGCGCCGGTGGACCGTTGAGACATACTGCGCCGCTGCCTTTGCCGCCGGCAATCGCATATGTGTGCCACAATTGCCCGTTCGATAAGTTTGTAATTTGCACCAGCTCGTAAGGGCGGATGTCTGCCGCCTGCATCAGGAGCGGATCGAGCGTAATACTCCCCATATAATTTAAATCCGCCTGGGTGACGGTCAGTCGGTGTAGTTTCCCCTTGCAAATTTTTCTCAGCACTTTCTGCACCTCCCGTAATACTTGGAATGTTTATTAGACAGGAGCATTGACCCGCCACAATCGACCCTACATATAATGTGCTGGGCATTGCATCGAGGTGATGAAGTGGTGGCAGGTTCGACAGGATATATTGGTGTGGCAACAACCGCTTTGCCAAGGAAGCGGCAAATTGCAGGAAAGTCCATTACCCGACCGTCGATGCAGTATATTCGGTTGGCGCATAACGCATTCGGCCGTGGGGCGCATCTGTATCTGTTTGATCCACAAAAAGTGGATTGGTCCACTGGGCAGGTGCGGGCCTGGGTTCCGGTGAATCCCGCCGAACCCAGAGGAAATTGGGTGTTGAGGATACAACGACTGCCAGATGTCATTTATGAAAATGTGTATGTCCACCTGGCCGTCAAAGGGTACTCGGACACATTGCGCCGCGAGGCGAGAAAACGTCGCATTCCTTTGTACAATCCTGTGTTGCCAGGAAAGTGGCGCATGATTGAAGTTCTGCGTTCCAACGACATGCTGGAGTTCACACCGGAAACGGAGCGTCTGCGCAGTGTGTCGCAGGGGATGCAGCGAGTCGCGCAGTGGGGCGTCGTCTACATCAAGCCAATCGGCGGTTATGGTGGGATGGATGTAGCGCGTGTGGAGCGCTTGGGGCCGAATCAGTACCGCGTCAGTGTCGATAGGACGAAGCGGCAGACCGCACAAATGCGCATGACGATAAGCGAACCGCAACTTCGTCACTGGATTGAGCGCCGTTTACAGCGTCCTCATATTGTTCAGCGCGGTCTCAACTTGATGTCTGTGAATGGGCGCAAGGTGGATTTTCGCGTCGTGCTCCATCGTGACGGGTTTGGCGATTGGCAACTCGTCGGCATCATTCCAAAAATTGCCCAGCGAGACGGTGTTGTCACGAATATTATCGCGGGCGGCGAGCGCACGGATGTTGATAAACTCAGCGCCATGGCCGCACGTGAAGGCAAGCGAATCCCTGTTGAAGAACTGGAGTCGCGGGCCAAGCAAATCGCCTTGGTCTTGTCTCGCAGGCATCCAACGGTGGGATTGGTTGGTTTTGATATGGCGGTCGAGGAAAACGGAAAAGTGTCGATGATTGAAATGAACCCGAAGCCCGCTAGGTCGCTGCTCTCGGTGCCGATGTTGGAACAGCTTGCCAGCTACACGGTTGGCTTTGCGCTCTTTCTTGCGCGGCGCAACCGAAAGTCTGGCGGTGTGACGGGTTCACCTGGCCATCGCGAAGAAGCAGCACGGATGTTTGTCGGCGGGCGGGCAGGACGCTGAAGTGTGAGGGTCCATCGTCGAAATGGGCCCTCTTTTGGGAAGCGATCGATTTTGTCGAGTTTCCTCGAACGGGCGCAACGATTACAATGTAGGAGAGCGATTGACCTATCGAAGTTGCAGCCCATATGAAGGGAAGATGGCATGAACGGTCAAATCATGCACAGGGGCGCCAGAGAGCACACGAGACGACGCGGGATGCACTTGTTTTGCTTGCAGTCTCTCATTCGCTTCTTTTGCGGCGCGGTACTGGCCCTTGTGGCACCTACGACGGTGCTTGCAGCCACGGCGGACAAGCCCACGATGTATATGAGCGCGACCGCCGGGTATGGCGGTTATTATATTCAGCAAGATTGGGTTCCTGTTGCGGTGACGATTCACCATGTCGGCGCGAAAGAGGACGCGACACTGACTGTGCAGGTCGGCGATGCGCTGGTCGGAGGACGACGTTTGGGCGGGGGGCTTACGTGGCACGTGCAACTTCCTGCAAACGGTTGGGTGACGACGGAGATTGACGTCCCCGGTGTCGTCCTCGCAAAGGGCGCGTCGGTGACGTGTTCAGCAAATGGACAACCGCTCTATACAGCCGCACTCAACGGCAATTCGGTCAATCACGTCGCGCTGGTCGCCGTGTTGGCGAATAGTAGTCAATCGACGCAGTTTTTGGCGGGATCGAGCACAACTGTAAACCCTGTGTTACCCGTGGCGCTAAACCCAGATTTGGTGCCCACGTCCGTCAATTTGCTGAGCGGCCTGACGGCAGTCGTGACGACGGTCGACACCTTGTCGCGGTTGTCTGTGGCACAACAAGAGGCGCTGTACAACTGGGTGGAACTCGGCGGCCTGCTCGTCCTGTCGGGTACCGGCCAGGCGCCGGCCAAGTGGCAGTCGAGCGTGCCGTTGAAGCCAGGTGCGGAGGAAGCAGTTCCTGGGACGCTTATCGCCCAGTTTGCGAATAGTGCGGGGTTAGATGCGAATGTGCCGGTTCAAGTTGGCGGTATCGCCGCGACAGCGAGGTTGTGGGCTGGCAGCAACCAGCGGCCGCTCTTGGCGAGCGAGAATTTGGGGAGGGGCCAGGTCTGGCAGACTGCTTTTTCGCCGATGGATCCGAACTTGCTAGGATGGTCGGGCAATCCACTGTTGTGGACGGCGATTTTCAAGGATGGCGTCGCTGGGTCAGGTTCTGGCCTCGCGCATCTGTTTAGTGACTCGGTGGCGCAGAATCTCGCGTCTGTCGGCGATGCATTGGCGCCGCTGCGCGTCCCTTCGCTGCCTGTGTTTGCGGTCGTTTTTGCGGTGTATCTGCTCGTGATTGGACCCGTTTTGTTTCTCGTGTTGCGCAGATTTCGCCGCGCGCACTTTGCGTGGGGGCTGCTGCCTATCTTCAGCGGGATCACGACGGTCGGGATTTATCTGTTTGGTGGCACCGAGCGGCCGAGTGGGCTGTTGATGGACGGTGTTGGCGTCTTAGATCTGAGCGGCGACGGCAAGGCGGAATCCTATGGCGTCGAGGCGATTATGTCCCCGTATCCAGGCGGACTCGATTTCTCGTTGCCAAGTCAAACGCTCGCCGTGCCATTGTCTGTGAACGATGTCCTGCCCTTAACCGATGCGGCGGTACATTATGGAAACGCGGATACGAATGTGCAGTTTCGCAATGTTGGTCGCTGGCACGTTCGGTACGTGTACGCTGCACATCTGGATAATCACAGTGGACAGATTGACACGAACCTGAGCAGCGCCTACGGTTTGCTCTTTGGTACTTTGACGAACGATACGCCATATCCACTCGATCACGTCGCGATTGTCTGGCAAGACCACATGTATCACCTCGGCAGCATGAAGCCGGGGCAGACAGTAGAGTTAGACCCCACGTCGGGAACGACGACAAAGCAGTGGATCTCGGATTATGGCACGTACAACCGGGACTTGACCCATGGCATTGGGCGGTCACTGGGAGCGTATTTAGGCCAGTTCTCCTCCAGTGTGGCCACGGAATCGGACGATGCGGAAAATGCGAGTGCGATGGTCATCGCGACCACGGACAAGCGCACGTCGATGTTGCCTACACCGACTGTTGCGCAAGATGTGAGCAGTGATAAAACGCTTGTCCTTGTACGTCAATATGCGGATGTGAACCCGGGCATAGGAGGTCCGTTGCCGTGATTCTCACACAAAACCTTGTGAAGCGGTATGGCAAGATGGTCGCCGTGAACGAGATGAACCTCTCTGTCGAACGGGGGACGGTGTTTGGGCTGGTCGGGGAGAACGGCGCGGGTAAGACGTCTACCTTGTCGATGTTGGCCACGCTGTCGACTCCGACGGACGGTTACGCCTATATCAATGGGTACGAGGTATCGCGTAATCCTCGTGAGGTGCGCAGGTCGATTGGCTATATGCCGGACTCCTTTGGCGTCTACGACGAACTCACGGTGATGGAGTACTTGCGATTTTTTGCGGATTGTTACGACGTAGATAGGCGCTTGGTGCGCTCACGGGCCGAGGAACTCCTCGAACGCGTGCGCCTCACAGATAAGCGCAATACCTACGTGAACGCGCTGTCGCGAGGCATGCAGCAGCGTTTGGAAATCGCTCGCTGTCTGATGCACGACCCTGAGGTTTTGATACTGGACGAGCCGTCATCCGGGCTTGATCCCAGATCTCGCTTGGAGATGCGCGCTGTCTTGCAAGGGCTTCGGGACATGGGCAAGACCATTGTCATTAGTACGCACATTTTGCACGAACTGGCGGAGGTGGCCGACGAAATTGGCATCTTGCGCAAGGGGGAACTGGTCGCTGTCGCCGCGATTCAGGTCATGTTGCAACACTCGAACGCTTATCGCACGCTCGTCTTATGTTCACAGGGAGATGACGATGCGATGACGCGTGTGTTGGCAGAGGACAAACAGGTACTGCAGGTGGAGCGTGGACGTACGGGGATCGAGGTGCTCTACGCAGGGACGCATACGCAGCAGGCAGCGCTGTTGACGCGGCTGGTCGAAGCGGGCGTGCGTCTGACTCAGTTTACGGAGAAGCCGACAGATATTGAAGATTTGTTTTTACGGCTCTCGGCTGTGCAGGAGGGAATGTGAGCATGCGGACCAACCCGCTATTGGAAAAAGAATTTCGACAACGGATGCGGACCATGCGCACACCTGTGATTATCACGGGATACGTCCTTTGCATGGTGATATTGACGTTTTTCTTGCTCTATGAAAATGTCCAGGGACAGCTATATCTTGTGCAGCCGACGAAGAGCCAGCAGGTGTTTGTCATTTTGAGTCTGCTGCAGATGGTCGTCGTGGCTTTTCTCACACCCGCCTTTGCGGCGGGGGCTGTCAGTGGCGAGCGTGAGCGCAAGACCCTGGCGGTTCTCCTCACGACCCCATTGTCGCCGATTGGCATCCTGCTTGGTAAGATTCTCTCTTCGAGCGCGCTGTTGGTGCTTTTGGTCGTTGTCACCCTGCCCGTGTACAGCTTGGTGTTCCTGTACGGCGGGGCCGTACCACAGGAGTTAATTGCGGTCTTAGGCTTTCAATTGTTCACCATTGTCATGATTGCGACGCTGTGTGTGTTGTTCTCGACGATCGCCTTGCGCTCGACCTGGAGCACGGTGCTTTGTTATGGCACGGTTTCTGTGATGATGGTGGTGTTCGGTGCGGTGGGGTATGGGTTGAAGATGATGTATCAGCAAAACCCCATTGAGTTGTTCAGCCTGCATTGGGCGAACTTTATTCTGGCACTCAATCCGCTCTACGTGGAGGCTTCGCTTGAAGGGGCGGTGACGGGAACAGGACGAGATTGGCTGACGTTTATTTGGTTTTATGTCGTCGTGAATCTCGTGTTGCTCATTCCAAGCCTCTGGCGCTTGCGCCCGCAGTGGTTTTCGCGACTGCCTGGCGGCAGGAGCCATACTGAAAAGCAGTACCAATAGACGCTAGGGATTCGCGTGTGAACAACGCATGTTTCGGAAAAGGCGGTAGACTGGCCCGACTTGTCATATTCCAGACGGCATCCGCGTACGGTCTAAGGACAGGCGTGATTTGGTCTGGAGGGATCTGGCTTGGTACTGGTCGTGCAAATGATTTTTTCGTTGGCCATGATTCTGTTTGGTGCGGAATTGTTCACCAACTCGATTGAATGGCTGGGCCGCAAGCTCGGGTTAGGCCAGGGTGCTGTCGGCAGCGTTTTGGCTGCAGTCGGCACTGCACTTCCAGAGACGGCCGTGCCGATTACCGCTATCGTCTTTAGTCAGTCTCACCAGGCTGAGCAAGTGGGCATTGGGGGCATTCTTGGTGCGCCCTTTTTGCTCGCGACGCTTGGCTCACTCGTGATGGCCTGTGCGCTGATCTCCTTTCGCTCAAAATCGACCGGATATCTCCTGCACGTGGGAAAGTCATCTTATCAGCGGGATAGCGTGTGTTTTCTCGTGGCTTACGCGCTTGCGATGTTTGCGGGCCTCGTGCCCACGGAGATGACCCATCAAATCATCCCCCTGTTACTCATCGGGGTTTACATTGTCTTTATCGTGTTATCGGTGAGTGATAAATCGGACAGACTTGAATCGGATGAACTAAAGCCCCTATATATTCAACGGAAAACAACGACCCCCAGCCTCACGGTCGTCTTTGTCCAATTGTTCATCGCCTTGGCTCTGATTGTCGGTGGCGCACATACGCTCACGGGTGGCGTCGAACGGATTGCTGTGCGCGTGGGGATGCCGACGTTCGTCCTGTCGGCGCTCATCATTCCGCTCGCGACTGAATTGCCGGAGACGCTCAACAGCGTGGTGTGGATCCGCCAAGGCAAAGACAGTCTCGCCTCTGGCAACATTACGGGCGCCATGGTCTTTCAAAGCACACTTGTACCGGCCATTGGCATTTGGATGACGCCGTGGAACTTCACGTCGGATGCGTTACTCACAGCCATTCTCACGCTTTGCGCGGCACTTTTCACCTTCTTGATGTACCGACTATACAACCGCTTGACACCCTGGATGTTGCTCGTTTCGTCGTCACTGTATTGGGTGTTGCCGATGCAAACGATGGCCTCGCGCTACGGAATGCACCGCTTTTATTGGATTTTCGGACTGCTCATCACTGCGAGTCTGTTATTGGCCTTCATTTCTGACAGGCGGGCTAACAAACTGCGCTATTAGCCGTTTGAGCTGCTGTTGGTGGTGGCGGTTCGGCATGTCGCTTTTGGGCATTTGTTGGTCTGCGCGATATATGTTCGACGCCTGATTGTGGTACAATAAATCCTGTGGTCATTTATAGAAGGGAGCGAGAATATTGGCAACGCAAAAGGTAACAGATGCCGACTTCGCGTCGTTTATTCAATCCGATAAACCTGTCCTGGTGGATTTCTGGGCTACATGGTGTGGGCCTTGCAAAATGATGGCACCTGTTCTCGAAGAGGTGTCAGACGAATATGCTGACAAGCTGGTCGTTGGCAAGCTGGATGTGGACGAAAACCCACAGACTGCGGGTCAATTTGGTATCATGAGCATCCCGACATTGTTGGTGTTCAAGGACGGTCAAGTCGTCAAGCAATTGATTGGTTATAAGCCGAAGGATGACTTGGTTGCGCAATTGAGCGACGTCATTTAAGTCACTGAAGTCAGAAGGTGTTCATAAATCGAATCGAGGAGCCATTCCGTGTGCGGGATGGCTCCTTTCGTGTTGGTTTAATAGACGTCGCTTTGCCAAGCGTAGAGCCCGCGTGGAATGGTCTGTTTAGCGTGGTTGGCTTCGTCTATCACCTTTTTGGCGAGATCGACAATCCGACAGGAGTATCCCCACTCGTTGTCGTACCACGCGAGGACTTTGACTGTGTGATTTTCCATCACGATGGTCGATAAGCTATCCACAATGGCCGAATGTTCGTCGCCATTAAAATCGATAGATACGAGTGGTTCGTGACAGATGTCGAGGATGCCGCGCAGAGAACCCAGTGCCGCCTGTTGTAACACGGCGTGAACCATCTCGACGTCGACGTCGGTTTGTAATCCCAACACGGCGTCGACAATTGAGACGTTTGGCGTCGGTACGCGCAGTGCCAGCCCATGAAGGCGTCCAGCGAGTTCCGGGATGACCTGTCCAATTGCTTTGGCAGCGCCGGTTCCTGTCGGGATGATGGATTGGGTGCATGCGCGAGCGCGGCGAAGGTCGTGATGTGGATTGTCCTGATTGAGTTGATCATTTGTGTACGCGTGAACCGTTGTGACTAATCCACTTTCTATCCCAAACGCTTGATGCAGAACGTGGATGATCGGAGCTAAGGCATTGGTCGTACACGATCCGCCCGAGAGAATGTGATGACGACTGTCGTCGTAGACGTGGTCGTTAACGCCCATAATCACGGTCAAATCCGCCCCGGTTTCCCCTTTCATCGGGGCTGTGACAATCACCTTTTTCGCCCCTTGTTCAAGGTGAATGGCGGCGCCCTCATATGTGCGATATGCGCCGGTCGCCTCGATGACGATGTCTACCCCGACCGCTTCCCAATCGAGCGCATGTGCGTCTCTGGTGGAGAAAAATTGGATTTCCCGCCCATTGACGACACATCCGCGGGCGGTCGCCTGAATCGGTATAGACCAGGGGCCGTGGATGGAATCGTGCTTTACGAGATGCACGAGCGTGGCGGGATCCGCCGTACCGTTGACTGCGACGACGTCGAGATTCAGTTCTAGCGCCTTGCGAAATACCATGCGTCCAATTCGCCCAAAGCCATTGATGCCAATTCGACCTTTCATATGAAGAACCGCCCCTCGCTGTAATGTTGTCGGTTGTGAAGTAATCCGTTATACAGATGCGAAACCTCACTTTAATGACACGCTATATAAATAAATAACACATCATAAATAGAAATGGTATGTACGAATTGTGTTGAGTTTTTGAATTGTTCATTTTGCATCGGCTGTTTGCGTAGGAAAATCGCTTGAAATAAGCTGATCGGCAAGTGGTTTGGCGGAATGAAAGATGCAAATGTCGAATATTTGTGACTTCACAAATTACATTTATGATGTATTATAATGCTCAAATCGAAATATACGATGTCATAAATGGTGGTGGAGACATGTTCGTATGCGCTGCAGATGCCGTCTTCGTGTGCCAGTGTGGTGGTTTGGCCGCGGCAATTCAGTTGGGGTTGGGGGGAGGTCTCGATGAGCGATCCACTACCGGTCGTCTACGTGGTGTCTGATTCGGCCGGTGAGACGGCAGAGGCGGTGGTTCGAGCTGCAGCCAGCCAGTTCAATCACGGCCGCCTCGTCCTTCGCAGGGTGGCCAATGTACACGAACTGTCGGTGATTGAGGATACGCTGTTGCGCGCGGTAGAGGAAGGTGCCGTCGTCGCGTTTACGATTGTCGTGTCGCAGCTTAAGGAGTATTTGCGCACGCGTGCGGAGCAGTTAGGTATCTCGACAGTGGATATTTTAAGCCCGATGATGTGCGCACTGGAAACGGTGATTGGTCAACCGCCCTACGCGAAGCCTGGGCTCGTGCATCAACTTGATGCGGAGTACTTTCGGCGAATTGAGGCGATTGAGTTTGCTGTGAAATATGACGATGGGCGAGAGGCGCGCGGATTGCATCAAGCGGACGTCGTTTTGGTCGGCGTATCTCGAACTTCCAAGACGCCTTTGAGTATCTATCTCGCACATAAGGGACTGAAAGTGGCAAATGTCCCTTTGGTGCCTGAAGTAAATCCGAGCGCGATAGTCAATCTGCCGGCAAAAGAGAAGATCTTTGGATTGACCATCCGCCCCGACAAACTGGCGCTTGTTCGTCAGGAGCGGCTGAAGATGATGGGGCTTGGCGTCGAAGCCAGTTATGCGAGCTACGAACGAATTTTAGATGAACTCGAGTTTGCGGAGTCTGTGATGAAACGATTGAACTGTCCTGTCGTCGACGTGAGTGACAAGGCTGTCGAGGAGACAGCGGCAATTATTTTGGAATGGATGGGTCGAGGGGAGCGATATCTGTGAACAAGTGGGCATACGCGTTTGCTGAAATTGAAGATTTGGACAAATACATGTTGGGCGGGAAAGGTGCCAGTCTTGCGGAGATGACGCGCGCGGGTCTGCCGGTACCGCCGGGATTTGTCATTACGACGCGCGCTTGTCATGCGTTTCGGGAGCACGGTGGTGCGCTGCTGCCCGATATGGTGGATGAGATTGCACAGGAGATTCGCAAGCTGGAACGTGTCACGGGAAAAGGATTCGGTGCGGCAGATAATCCGTTGTTGGTGTCTGTTCGAAGTGGCGCGCCGATTTCTATGCCGGGTATGATGGACACGGTGCTCAATCTGGGCTTGAACGACAGCACAGTCGTTGGCTTGGCAAAGAAGACCGCGAATGCGCGCTTTGCCTACGATTCCTATCGCCGTTTTATCCAGATGTTCGGCGACGTCGTCCTAGGAATTCCCCACTACAAGTTCGAGCAAATATTGACGGACGTCAAGCAACAGGAAAACGTCGCAGTGGATCAGCACCTGACCGAAGATGCGCTCCAGCGGATCGTGGCCTCGTACCTCGATTTGGTGGAACAAGAGACGGAGCGCCCGTTCCCACAGGATCCTATCGAGCAGTTACATCATGCGATTGGCGCAGTCTTTGGCTCATGGGATAATCCGCGGGCTGTCGTTTACCGACAAATTCACAATATTCCAGACACCTTGGGGACAGCTGTGAACGTTCAGTCCATGGTGTTTGGCAACATGGGGGAGGATTCCGGTACAGGGGTCGCCTTTACCCGCAACCCCTCGACTGGCGAACGAGGCGTCTTTGGAGAATACCTGACCAACGCCCAGGGGGAAGACGTGGTCGCGGGGATTCGCACGCCGAAGCCCATTGCGGAAATGGCGCGGGATTTGCCGGAGATTTACGAGCAATTCCTCGGCGTGTGCCGACAGTTGGAGGAACATTACCGGGATGTGCAAGACATTGAATTTACCGTCGAGCAAGGCACATTGTATATGTTGCAGACGAGGAGCGCGAAGCGCACCGCACAAGCGGCCGTGAAAATCGCCGTCGACTTGGTGAATGAAGGACTCATTACGCGGGAGACGGCGTTGTTGCGGGTTGATCCGGATCAACTCGTCCAACTCCTGCACCCTGCCATCGACGAACGCGCTGCGACAACGACGCTCGCGACGGGCTTACCTGCGTCGCCAGGGGCCGCGTGGGGGCGCGTGGTGTTTGATGCGGATGACGCTGCACAGTGGGTGAAAAACGGCGAGCAGGTGCTTCTCGTGCGCACGGAGACCACGCCGGAGGACATTCACGGGATTCAGGCGGCTGCTGGAATTCTCACCAGCCGTGGCGGCATGACAAGTCATGCGGCTGTTGTGGCGCGGGGCATGGGGAAACCGTGCGTGTGTGGATGCGACGCGCTGACGATTGACCCGTCGAATCGGGCGTGTGTGATTGGCCATCAGGTGGTCAAGGAAGGGGACATCGTCTCCATTGACGGCGCCACGGGACGCGTATTTTTGGGCGCGGTGCCCGTTCGCGAGCCGGAGCTGTCGGAGGAATTCAAGACTTTGCTGCAGTGGGCGGACGAAAGTCGCACGCTGAACGTTCGGGCGAACGCAGACAATCCAGAGGACGCGTCGCGGGCTCGGGCATTTGGCGCCGAGGGCATCGGCCTTTGTCGGACGGAGCACATGTTCATGTCGGCAGATAGAGTCCCTGTCGTGCAGTCGATGATTTTGGCAGGCAGCACCGCAGAACGCGAGCAGGCGCTCGAGCGGTTGCTACCTATGCAGCAAGGAGACTTCTATGGCATTCTCAAGGCCATGGACGGTTTGCCTGTCACGATTCGCTTACTCGATCCGCCCCTGCACGAATTCTTACCGAGCCTGGAGGAATTAATCGCCCGACGCGCCACGCTGTTGGCCTACCTGGATAACCCGACGGCCTCCGACTCAGACGCCGACGATGCGCGGGTGCAGCGCCTCAATGCGGAGTTGGCGGAGTTGGCGGAGGTTGAAACGCTGCTCGCAAAGGTGCGCGCGCTACACGAATTGAACCCGATGCTCGGCCACCGTGGCTGCCGACTAGGGCTTACGTTCCCGGAGATTTACGAGATGCAGGCGCGCGCCATTTTTCAGGCGACCGCGCAGCTCTTGCAGGAAGGCTTGCACCCGATGCCAGAGGTGATGATTCCACTTGTGGGACACGTCGAGGAATTGCGGCGGATGCGTGCGCTAGTTGAACGCGTGGCGCGTCAAGTGGCGACTGAACAGGGGATCGAGCTACATTGTCCCATCGGGACCATGATTGAGGTGCCGCGTGCAGCACTGACGGCGAACGAAATTGCCACAGAGGCGGAATTCTTCTCGTTTGGCACGAATGACTTGACGCAGACGACCTTTGGCTATAGCCGTGACGACGCAGAGGGGAAATTCCTGCAGACGTACTTGCACGAAAAGGTGCTATTGGAGAACCCGTTTGCCGTGCTCGATGTCGACGGCGTTGGCGCGCTCGTCGCGATTGCTGCAGAGAAAGGGCGCCATGTTCGGCCTAACTTAAAACTGGGCATCTGTGGCGAACACGGCGGTGAAAAGCACTCCATCGCGTTCTGTCACGACAACCAACTTAATTACGTGAGCTGCTCGCCGTTTCGCGTACCTATCGCTCGGCTGGCCGCTGCACACGCGGCGATTCAGCAAACGAGACGTGAGTCAGTATCAGACGAGGGCGCGATGGCACGCGTGGTCTTGTCCCGATAAATGCTTTCATCCGGCGTATTTTGCCGCTGAGGACATGGGGCACTGTTTCCCCTGATAGCTGGTGTATACTGAAGTACGACGAAAAGAATTTGCGCGAAGCCGCTTGTGAAAGGGGGGAGCCACCATAGAACTCTCTTCTCGCCAAAAGGAGATTCTTCGGTTGGTTGAGACCCACGAACCGATTATCGCAGAGCAGCTTGCTGAATTGTTGGGCGTGAGCAAGCCGACGATTCGGTTCGACCTTTCTTTACTGGTGACGCTAGGGTACTTGGACGCGAAACCAAAAGTGGGCTACTTTATTGGCAAAGGCAGGAACGGACAGAGTGAATCGGTTCAGAAATTGTTGTCCACAGAGGTGCAACACGTTCAGTCCGTCCCTGTCGTCGTACGGGAAGTAACCTCTTTGTACGATGCGGTCGTCACGTTGTTTTTGGAAGACGTGGGCAGCCTCATCGTCACAGATGAGTTCAATTACCTCAGTGGCGTCGTGTCGAGAAAGGATCTTCTGAAGACACTTCTGGGCAACACGCAGGCCACGTCTATCCCGGTCAGCATGATTATGACGCGGTTTCCAAACGTGGTCACGGTTAGCCCAGAAGATACCATACTGGATGCCGCACGGAAAATGGTGAACAACAAGGTGGATACGCTGCCTGTGGTGGAGCCGGTGGATGTCACCTCGAAGGACTCTGGCGATTATCGCCTGCACGTGGTCGGACGGGTCACCAAGACGACGATGACAAAGGTTTTGTTGGACCTTGCGTCGCCGGATCCGCAATAGCTGCAGAGCCGGTATCGCCGGGGATGGGGGTCGGGATAGCCGCAGAGCCGTAGAGCCGTAGAGCCGCGAAACGGGGGCCCGCGATGGGCCCTATGTCGCGTTTTCAGCAACTTTGGTGATGTTACGTTGCCGCATGAGGGCTTTGGTTGCCCGTTGTCGCCGTCCGTCGTGCGGGCGAGTTGCAGTCGGGGGACAGAGGCGGTTCATCGGAGGTATGGGACAAGTGCGTTCGGAGATAAGGTAGAAATCGTGCGCTATTTGTGTCTTTTCTTTTCATCCGGCGGCTTTTAGACATGAAAAAGACCTTATTTCCTTCCGTTTCGACGGAAAAGCCTCAAAAGTCAGTCAATAAGGTAATTTTTCTGCCTTAAAGGGGCCAAAAGCCCGCGGCTCGTCTTATTAAGACACCGTCACCCCACCGTCACCCCACCGTCACCCCACCGTCACCCCACCGTCACCCCACCGTCACCCCACCGTCACCCCACCGATGCCGCCCCCGCCTCTCGATCCCGCCTCTCGATCCCGCCTCTCGATCCCGCCTCCCCATCCCACTGTCCAAATCTTCTGCTACAATGATTTCATTGCTCATCTGTGTGAAAAGGGAAGTGTCGTATGCGCCTGACAGGTCGATGTGTGTCCATTGTGTCTATTGACGAAATTGATACGAAGGAATTGTGGTCATTGATTTATGGAGAATCAGATCCGGCGTGGAAGAAGTGGGACGCCCCGTACTTTCCGCTGGAGTTTGTGGATTATCCTGACTATATCAGCCACCTCAAGGAACGATTTGAGCGCGATGGAGACGTGCAATCGCTTGCTGCCATCGTCACGACAGATGGTGAACTGATTGGCACCGTGTCGTACTACTGGGAGCATCGTCCGTCGTGGTGGTTGGAGATGGGGATTGTCATTTATCAACCGGCATTTTGGAACGGGGGATTTGGTACCGAGGCATTGACGCTATGGGGGAGTCATTTGTTTGCGTCGATGCCGCTCGTGCGTATTGGTCTCACGACCTGGTCGGGCAATCAGCGGATGATTCGCTGCGCTGAGAAATTGGGGATGCAGATGGAAGCGCGCATTCGCAAGGTGAGATTGTACAATGGCGTGTTTTACGATTCCATTCGCATGGGCATTTTGCGCGAGGAGTGGGAGCAGATTCACGGGTTGAGGGCTACTCCTTTGCAAGACTCGTTGTTGCGCCAATAACGGCTGTCAGCGGAACATGGTACTTTTAGCGAATGTGGGGATCGTCAGCGCGTTGACGATCCCCAACTTGTATCTGCTAAGACGCCTAATTCACGCGTCATCGGGCCCGGTCATAGGCGGGTGACCGTGCTACCCCACCTGACATCTTCATGCAATGGTGCATAGTCAAATGTCTTGTGGGGGTGATGACATGCGTTCCCCGAACGACTCAAACTACCCAATCCATCCGCGTAAGCACGTATCACACTGGCCGATGGCAGCGATTTCGCGTCCGATTGTCTACATCGACAGGTACATTTATGTCGATATTCCGCGGCATTACTTTGTACCGTCGCACCAAACCATCGTGGTCGATTCTCGCTATCCCTACCGGAAGAGACCGAAGACGGATTAAGCGAGTCCCTGAAACACCCGGTCAATTGCGTCGCAGGTTTGTTCGATGTCTTCATCCGTGTGCACGGCAGAGACGAACCACGCTTCGTATTTTGACGGGGCGATAAGGATGCCGTTGTCCGCCAGCAAGTGGAAATAGCGTGCGAACTGCTTGCTGTCTGTCGCTTGTGCGTCGTCGTAGTTGCGCACTGCGTGATGGCCAAAGTAGACCGTAAATGCGCCGCCGACGCGGTTGATGGTGATGGGGACATGGTATTTGTCCGCCGCTTCATGCGTCACCTTCACCAGCCGCTCGGCGCGTTTCGCCATCGCCTCGTAGATGCCCGGTTGCTGCAGGACGCTTAGGCAGGCGATGCCTGTGCGCATCGACAGTGGGTTGCCCGCCATTGTGCCAGCCTGGTAGGCAGGACCCAGCGGTGCGACATTCTCCATGATGTCACGCCGCCCGCCGTAGGCGCCAATGGGCAATCCGCCACCGATGATTTTGCCCAGCGCATACAAATCCGGGTGCACGTCGTATAGTTGGGCAGCGCTGCCGTAGTGGAAGCGGAATGCCGTGATGACCTCGTCGAAAATGGTGAGGGCGCCGTGGTGGTGGGCGAGATCGATCACCGATTTCAAATACGTGTCATCCTTTGGCGCGACGATGCCAAAGTTTCCGACAATCGGTTCGACGAGTACAGCAGCGACGTCATGCCCGTGTGCAATGAGCGCTTGTTCGAAGGCGTCCAGGTCATTAAACGGCACCGTGATGACCTCTTCGGCTGTCGCCTTCGTCACACCGGCGCTGTCAGGGACGCCCATCGATGACGGACCCGATCCGGCTGCCACGAGCATCGCATCGGAATGGCCGTGGTAGCAGCCTGCGAATTTGATAATGCGCGTGCGGCCAGTGTAGGCGCGCGCCACGCGGATAGTCGTCATGACGGCTTCCGTCCCCGAATTGACGAAGCGGATGCGCTCCAAATCCGGAATTGCCTGTCGCAACTTCTCGGCGAACAGCACCTCCGATGTCGTCGGCGTGCCGTAGAGGACGCCATCCTCGGCCGCTTCTTGGATGGCCTTGGTGATTTCTGGGTGCGCATGACCCAGGATGGACGGGCCATATCCTGCCAAGTAATCGATGTATTCGTTGCCGTCGACGTCGTAGAATTTTGATCCCGCTCCACGCGACATCACAATGGGCGTCCCGCCGCCGACCGATTTATAACTCCTTGAGGGGCTGTTGACGCCGCCTAATATGACCGCTTCTGCGCGGTGAAACCACAGTTCGGACTGTGCTCGATTCATAGACATAGTTGAATCTCCTTCAATTGTACTCGTGCAGGTGGCCGGTCGCGGCATACGCAAAGAGCCGTTGCGCCTGCGCGTACTCGTATGTAGGTGTCTAGCACCTCTCCCAGCGTAGCAAACTGGCCGTAGGCGTCAAGCGCAGATGTGGGGATTGATGAGGAATTGTGGAGATTGCCCCCACTTGGCGTGAGCAGGCGCCAGTTTTACATACATGAAGGATTTGGTGTCTTTCAACCGAATTTGAATCGCATGAGGAATCTCAGCAAAGAGGTGATTAGGAATGAGCGTGTACGATTTTACGGCGAAGCGCATTGATGGCTCAACACAGTCCTTGTCGGAGTATCAGGGGAACGTGTTGCTCATCGTCAACACGGCGAGTAAGTGTGGATTTACCCCTCAATACGAAGGGCTCGAAGCATTGTACCGAAAGTATCAGGATGAGGGATTTGTGATTCTCGGTTTTCCATGCAACCAATTCGGCAGGCAGGAACCTGGTTCAGAAGCGGAGATTGCGCAGTTCTGCCAGATGACTTACGACGTGACGTTCCCGATGTTTGCGAAGATTGATGTGAACGGGCGAAATGCGCATCCGCTGTATCAGTACTTAAAGTCGGAAGCAGGCGGGGTGCTGGGCAGCCAGGCCATCAAGTGGAACTTCACGAAATTTCTTGTCAATCGACAGGGAAAAGTACTGAAGCGCTTTGCGCCGACAGTGTCGCCAAGCGAAATGGAGCAAGATGTCGTGGAGGCTCTGCGCGGGGAGGCGTGATCGCGATGGTGGCGGCCTTGTGTGTGTCACGACCCCATGCTGCCTCCATTCAACAGGTCCCTTACATTGGTTGGACCGCCTCAATAAACTTGGACAACGCCGCAGAGAGAAAAGCGTCCTTGCGGCGGATCAACACCGTCGGGATATGGCCGAACTCGTCTGGGAGATAGCTTACGTCGACAAAGTAGCGACTCTGTTCAACGACCGCCTGAGGAACCATCGAGATGCCCATGCCAACAGCTACACAGCCCAATATCCCATCCAGTGTCCCCAGTTCTATTACCTGGCGGGATGTGATGCCGACGTGATCCAAGTATTGTTCGAGACGCTTTCTGTAAGAGCACCCCTCTCGAAACGCGACAATCGTCGCTTTATCCGTCGGTGCGAGTTCGAGGCGGCCGTCACGACCGATGAGCACAAGTTGTTCTTCGATGACGGCGACCGTCTCAAGCTGTGGATGTTGAACGGGCCCCGCGACAAACGCCGCCTCGATGTCATCGTGCAAGACG
This sequence comes from Alicyclobacillus acidoterrestris, assembly GCF_022674245.1. GTDB lineage: Bacteria > Bacillota > Bacilli > Alicyclobacillales > Alicyclobacillaceae > Alicyclobacillus > Alicyclobacillus acidoterrestris. Next base: position 3,164,926 of record NZ_CP080467.1, on the reverse strand, counting down.
GCGTTTATCAATTCATTGGTCGATCCCGTCTTCAACACCAACTCGACATTTGGGTACGCTTCGTGATATCTCGCTAAAATCCCGGGCAGTCGGGTCGCCGTCGTCGTTTCCATGGCTGCAATACGCAACTGTCCACTAGGGGTCTGCGTATCTTGGAGGGCGCGTTCGGCCTCGGAGCACAGTGCCAGAATTCGTTGTGCGTAGTGGAACAGCGTCTCACCACTGGACGTCAGGGACACGCCTCGAGGACGCCGGTGGAACAGCGGTGTGCCCAGTGTGCGCTCCAAGTGCTGGATGCGGGCGGTGATGTTCGATTGAACGTAGCCGAGCTGTTCGGCGGCTTTGGTCACACTTTTCGTCCTCGCCACGGTGGTGAAAATGGTCAAGTCTCGCAATTCCACAAGAAGTACCCCCTATCGGATGGTGGAGCCCATCCATCATTTATTATGATGATTCACATCAATTGTGTTCATTTTACATCATGTGAGACGCCTTCTACACTCGAAGTGGAAGGAGGCGGCAATCATCTTGTTTATTCAACAATCGGCTAACGATGACCGCCCGCGCAAAGTGTGGCCGTCGCTGCTCGGTGGTGCACTGGCGCTGTTTGTCGCCATGGGTGTCAGTCGCTTCGCATATACGCCCATCTTGCCGTTGATGCAGGAAGAGACCCATTTTTCGAGTGCCGTGGCGGGCTACCTCGCATCGAGTAATTATTTGGGTTACCTTTTCGGCGCTTTCGCTGCAGGATCCGTCTCGTGGCTACGCCGCCATCGTCAGTTGGCGTTTCGATGTTCGCTCTGCCTGTGTATCGCGACAACTGGATGTATGGCTGTGACGTCCCAAACTGGGATTTGGCTGATTTTGCGGCTGTTGTCCGGTATATCGAGCGCCGTGGTGTTTGTGTTGGTGTCGAGTATTGTGATGGATGATTTGGCCAGGCAAAACCGCCAAGCACTGTCGGGCGTCTTCTACGGCGGCGTAGGCCTTGGAATCGCCGTAACGGGCGCACTGGTTCCTGAAATCAATCATGCTTTTGCCTGGCAAGGCAGCTGGCTTGGAATGATGGTGTTGAGTATTTGTCTCGGCATCCCAGCCATGGGGTGCATTCGGGCGCCCATAACGGCGGCGAACGGGCAGCCGACCGCAGCTACGTCGCATGCGGTCGCGAACAAACGGCTGTTTTCATGGCTCATTGTAGCCTATGGTTGTGAGGGCCTAGGATACATCATCACAGCCACATTCCTCGTCGAGATGGCGTCGAGCCTGCCGGCGTTGCACAAGTTTGCGTCGTATCTTTGGGTGGTGGCCGGGATGGCCGCTTTGCCCTCGTGCCTGTTTGGAGCCATGTTGGCCCGTCGCTTCGGCGACGTTCAAGTCCTCGTGGTAGCTTATTTGTTGCAGGCGGTGGGCGTATTATTGCCAGTTGCCATCCCGAATGCCTTCGCTGGATGCGTTGGCGCCATTCTGTTTGGCGGTACGTTTATGGGGATCACCGCCTTGGCCACAAACCTCGGCCGAAAGCTACGCCCACACAATAGCGGCGGCGCGATTGGACTGATGACTGGCACTTACGGCATCGGACAGGTGGTTGGTGCGGGCGGCGCTGGATGGTTGGCAAGTGTGTCGGGCGGCTTCGCAGTTCCCACGATAATATCCGCCGCCGTCGTGTTCGCCGGTGCGCTGGTTCTCGTTGTCGGCAGAGTGATTGTGCTATCAACGGATGCCGAGGGTGCACAAGCGAAACGCTAGCAAGCAGGATTCAACGCAGTTCTGGTGGGCGCAAATCTTTTTTCATCACCACAGCTGGCAAGACGACGCCTGCCCAATCTAGTTCAATGTCCTTATACCGATGAAACCCGCTTTTGCTCCAGAAACGAAGCACTGCATCATTGTAGTCAGTGACCACGTCCAACCGGATTTGCGTGCTTTGGTGACGGCAGGCGTAGAATTCGAATGCTTCGTAGAGTTGCCTGCCGTACCCTCGGTTTTTGGCTTGTGCATGCAGCATGAGCAGGGACAAGTAACTTTCTTTGGCCACCTGGAAATCGATGACGCCGACGATGTCGCGAGACAGCTTTTCAACGATTTTGCCTGAGACAAAGCCTGCGCCTTTCATCGCCGCCAATTCGTTTCGTATCCATGGATGCGTCACTCGATCCCGCCCCGTATGGCGCATCAAAAACTCCGGATTCGAATTGTACACGTTGGCTATCTCCTGTATATCTATCGGGTCAACTGCGTCTACGTAGAAATCTTTCGATTCAAAAATCAAGTAGTTCCCTCCGCGGGTCGAAGTGCATAGAAGCGATTGGGTCTGGTGGTAGATAGGGGCAGTGGGTTGTCGCGTTCACCCACTGTTTCCTGATACACGACGTCCATCTGTGTTATATGATTATACCAGTTTTCCGGATTTTTCGTTCATTCGCGAAACACAGCGAACAGGAGGGGACACTGATGACGGTTTTACAGACAGAGCGGCTCATCCTTCGGCGTTGGACCGAAAACGATATCGCGGCCATGGCGGCGATCAACGCCGATGGCGAAGTGATGCGCTGGATAGGCAAAGGGTTTCCTGCAACCGTGGATGAGACGAGGGCAGCCATCGCCCGCTGGGAGTCGGCATGGGAGGAGCGGGGGTACGGTCTATTTGCGGTCGAAGTGCGCGAGACCAAGCAACTCGCAGGCTTTGTCGGTCTTTCTGTGCCTACTTTTTTACCCGAAGTGCTGCCAGCCGTAGAAATTGGCTGGCGACTCGGTCGTCCGTATTGGGGAGTTGGCATCGCGACAGAGGCGGCCAAGGAAGTCTTGCGTTTTGGTTTCCAAGACTGCAACCTCGACGAGATTATCAGCATTTGTCAAGTTGGCAATCACGCGTCGGAGCGCGTGATGCAGAAAATCGGCATGCGATTCGACCGCGAGACGATAGATCCGTCTGCGCAGCGTCCCGTGCGCGTGTATGTAGTGGGTGGACGTTTGGTATCGCCTATATGTAATTAACGATGTTTCAGGAAGTTCGTGGTCGGGCGATATTACTATTTTGTAAACTGCTTAAAATACCCGGGAGAAAAGGATATCCTTTTCTCCCTTTGCCTAATGATTTCAGATTGCGAACTGCTGTAATAACCGAACGACATGTGGATTATTCAAGCGGTATGTTTACATTGAGTTGAGAGAGCTGCGGCAGGAATTTTGAGTTACTGTGTGCCACCGGTCCAGGCTGTGGTCCGAACCAAGTTGGTTCGATCGTGACGGAATTTACATTGCTTGGGGGTGTCTTGAATTGTAAGGAAAAATCCCACACAGCTTCATTACCCACGATTTTCTCCGTTGGAATGGCACCTACAAATTGTATTCCAATACCTTTGCCATGGATGGAGCCACCAAACTCGAAGTCTTGATAACTCAACTTTCGCAGTGTAAAAACGCCTATAATTCCTTGCAGTGCCACAGTTGAATAAAATAAAAAAGCACCTTTCCGTTTGGTATAGTGAAAGTGCGAACCAACACTACCATTCAGAAGAGGTGCTATACTGGCCCCAGAGTCAACCCAGACAGATGACGTGAGGTAAAATAGACGTAGTGAGGTGTTTGACTCATGCCAGGACGTAAGTGGACTGTGGACGAGAAAATGAACATTGTGTTGGAAGGGATGGTTCCCGGGGCGAATATCAGCGAGGTTTGCCGACAGCATGGTGTGGCCCAAAGTCTGTATTACAAGTGGCGTGACGCATTTCTGGCTGGTGGACGAGCAGGGCTTCAGTCAGGTCCTTCTACCCGGGAGCAGGAGTTGGAGAAGCAGTTGCAGGAAGCCATGAGCAAAATTGGCGAGCAGGCTATGGAAATCGATGTGTTGCGAAAAAAATCGAACTGGGGCCGGAAGTAAGCAGCCGTTCCTTGGTTGCTCAGCTCGTCAAGGAAGGGTTTCGGGTCCCAGTGATTGCGAAAGCATTGGAGCTGAATCGAACTTATTGTTATAGCTTGTTAAAGGAGCCTGTGAAGAAGGCGAAAAAAGCGGTTATAGATAAAGACGCCCTATTGAAACAGCGGATTCGCCATCTATGCGAGAGGTTCCCACGATATGGATACCGTAGAATCAAGGTCATGTTGCGTCGTCAATACAGCATGCAGGTAAACCACAAACGAGTACACCGGCTCATGCGGGAAATGGGATTGTTGGTCAAATCCCCACAGCGAGAAGCTTCCCGAAAGAAGCGGTCTGGAAAGATTCCGGTGAGTCAGTCAAACGAACACTTCCAGTGCGATATGACAAAAATTTGGTGTGGTAAGGATGGCTGGGGATATCTATTCGCGGTAATCGATGCGTACGACCGTGAAATTGTGGGGTATTCGTTTTCGCGCTATTGCCGGACAGAGGAATTGCTGCAGGCTGTGGATAACGCATTCAACTACCGATTCCCGAGCGGGGTACGAGGCGCAAACTTAACGCTCAGAACTGACAACGGATGCCAAATGACAAGTCGACGATTCGTACAAGCCATGAAGGACTGCCAGGTGAAACATGAACGGACAGGTTATAACAACCCGGACGCAGATGGCTATATCGAACGTTTCTTCCGTTCGTTGAAGGAGGAAGAAGTTTGGATGCAGGAATACGACAACTTCGCGGAAGCCAAGATCGCAATCAAAACGTATATTGAGTTCTACAACAAAGAGCGCCCGCACTCAGCGTTGGGCTATCGTACACCGCAGGAATTCAGAAAATGGAAGGAATCAAAAGAGGCAGCGTAGACCTGATAATTATCAGAATAGAATGGCGTTATCTCAAAAAATTATGCACATCTGTCTTGACAGGACGGGGTTCAATACGGTGCTTCTTTATATGATAGAGCATAACGTAGAAAATAATCAATTGCCTGTTGAAATTCGCCCTGCCTTTCAGGAACTCAGGGTCCTCTCACATCTGCGCAAAGCCGGCATTACCAAGAGATTTGGATTTTCTTGCTCCTTTTTGTTCCAGCTTGTGTTTGTGTTGATATTTCACCATCGAAACTGGTTCCAACTTCTTGACGGTGCGAAGGGAGCCTCATTGCCTGGAAAAGACACCGTGTATCGTTTTCTCAATCACACCGGATTCGCATGGCGACGTTTTCTCTTATCACTGAGTGTAGAAACCGTGAGTAAAACCAAATCTTTAACGTCTGACGAACGCGTCAACGTATTCATTGTCGATGACTCTATGTACGAGCGAAACCGAAGCAAATCTGTAGAGCTCTTGGCTCGACTCAAAGATCACGCTTGGAACTGCTATTACAAGGGATTTCGCATGCTCACGCTCGGTTGGTCGGATGGTCACACGTTCATTCCCCTCGATTTTTCTCTTCTCAGTTCCGTTAAGTCGCAGATTCACGGTATAAACCAATCGATTGATAAACGCACGCATGGATATAAACGAAGGATCGAATCCCTTCTTCCGGCTCCACAAATCGTCCCCGCCATGATTGACCGGGCGCTGGCTGCTGGGATGAATGCCCCGTACGTCTTGATGGACAGTTGGTTCACGTATGCACCACTGATTCAGGCGATATTAGACAGAGGTCTGGATGTGATCGGCATGGTTAAAACGGACAATAAACGCTACTTACTCGGAGATCGTCGTCTGACCTTGCAAGAACTGTATTATGCCGCTACGCCTGTTCAAGGTACGAATAAAAACATTTTACGCGCGATAAACACACAGCTCAGCCCAGGCATCCCAATTAAGATGGTGTTTGTCCGCCATCGGGCTCACAAAAAAGAATGGTTAGCGATCCTTTGCACGGATACGTCCCTCACAGTGGAAGAGATCATCCAAATATACGGTATCCGCTGGGATATTGAAGTTTTTTTCAAATGCACAAAATCCTTGTTACGTCTGCAGAAAGAGTTCCAAGGTCGTTCCTATGACATGCTTATCAGCCACACGACGATTGTGTTCTCGCGGTACATTCTTCTAGCTTGGCAGCATCGACAGAGCACGGATGATCGCACCTTGGGAAATCTGTTTCTAGCACTGTGCGATGAAGTCAGCGACTTAGATTGGGCCATTGTATTGAAGCAGCTGGTTGATTTTGTGATAAGTGTTGCTAAAAAATCCAGCAAGCGCATCTCAACATTCATCATCAGTCAACTACAGAACTGGATAAACGGTTTACCCAGATACATCAAGGCATACTTGCCCGTTTTGGTCTGCGAAAGTTGAGTTGATAAGACAATGGATATTTGGGTTTTCCATCTGCTTGCACTGGTTCCCGCATTTCCATCGCTATGGTTGTAAACACAGGATCAACGGCAACTTTCTTGGCACTTAATGTAAGTCCATAGGCATTGGACGATATACCCTTTAGTGATTGTACCTGTGTCACTTTGTCCACTGATATTCGAGACACAGGGATAGATAGCGTCCAATTCCCATTTACCGTTCCAATTTGATGAATGGGAATCGTCAAATTCCCGCTAGACGGGAGTTGATCAGATGAAAGGTTCCAGTCGATTTCACCTTTATAGGTGTACTGAGTGTTTAAGGTATCGTTCCATTGTTCATTGTTGGAAGGCAGTTTTTTTCCGTTAAGTGTCGCATCAATAACACCACTGGTCATTGACAATTGCGATCCGTCTTGGTCTCCTACGTCCAGCGCTTGATATCCTTGTGGAACTTGAATTTCGTATACAACCGACAACTGCCCCCCGTCATAGTACGCTTTGGGTACGGACAGAGTGATGCCGTGATCGGTGGCTGACGGGTCAGTCGTTGAAGCATACTGGTTCATCTGGGGGATTTCAAAGGAGTACAGGGATCCAATCACAGGGATCTTATGGAGTGTTGCGGCCATGACGGGTGAGACAAATCCAGATGCGCCAACCGCGACAATAGCAAGCGTTGCGGCGCTAGCGCCATAAGCCAGCCAACGATTTCGCTTACGCGTCACGTTTGTTGAATGTATCGATTTGGATTTTACTTCTTTCCACGTCATTGGTGGTACATGAATTCGCGCCGCATCTTCTGTCAACAAGCGATGATACTTGTCAGACATGCTGTATGCCCCCTTTGGCTTGCATCTTTCCCTTTATTGCGTCGCCCGTAAAATGTTTTGCGATGATACTCCGTGCACGTCGTAATCGGTATTTCAACTTTCCAAGTCCCCAGCCTGCAATCTGAGCAGCTTCGTTTTCTGTACAGCCGATATAATCTACGAGTACGAAAGCAACCCGTTCTGCGTATGAAAGTTGCTTCATCGCTTCGTCAATCATCACCCGTGTGTCTGCTTGCGCGATGTCATCGCCTGTTGCCAAGAGCTGTACTTGGTCGATGTTCACCACGGTCTTTCGTCTTCTGGTTTTGTCAAGCGCTGTATTCATCAGAATGCGATAAAACCAACTATGAAAGGCCCGCACGTCTTTTAACTGATGTCGATGTTTATATAATTTGAGAAAAGAATCTTGGGCAACCTCCTCAGCGTCATGCTGATTTCGAAGTATGAGCCAGCTAGTTCGAACGGCTTGTTCCCAACTGAGACGAAACAATTCTTCGTATGCCTGTTCATCTCCAAGGCATACGCGCTGAATCACTTCCTCTGCTATCTCCATTTGTTTCACTCCTTCCACCATAAGACGTGTGGATCGTGTGATTTAGTAGGATCGAATGTGAAATAAAATCATATTTCTTTCGTTTGCTTGAGTTTGGCGGTCGTATTTAAAAGTCTAAGTCGCTTGATGCGGCTGGGAATTGAAGTGACGGAATTTACGTGTGACGAAAGAAGGAATACATTTTCACTTCTGGTACTGGAGTTGTTGATACAATGGCATACAAACTAGATAATATTTGGGGTAATGGTACGGCAACCTCGACATCGAAATCAAAGCCAATATGTGGGGGTCGTGCGGGCACGGTTGTATGACACCGGATCCGGTGGTTCACTGGAGAAAAGTGTCTTAATAAGACAATCGACTCAGTTTGAGCCTCTTTAAGGTATGAAAAATGCCTTATTTGCTGATTTTTCAGGCTTGTCAGTGGACTGCAGAGGGAATAGGACAATTTTTGTGTCTAAAGTCCGCTGAATTCACAGAAAAGACACAAATAGGGCACGAAAAATGCCTTAATATCGGCGAAGCCCCAAGCCCCAAGCCCCAAGCCCCTCCACAAGTGACGCGGCTACAAATTCATACGTCAGGGGAAAATATGTAGGCTGTCAACACGAGAACGCGCCCGCGCTGATAAACATGGGCCTTGGGGTTGTGCCGATCCCGATGATCGTCAATGGAATGACGGATGGAGGAAGTGCATAGATGAAGACGAATATTGCCGATTTGCTGATTCAGTCACTCGTCAATGCCGGTGTGAAGCGAATTTACGGAATTGTCGGCGATTCGCTGAATGCGGTTCTGGATTCGGTGCGGCGTTCCAAGGAGATCGAGTGGATTCACGTGCGCCACGAAGAAGTTGGCGCTTTTGCGGCGGGGGCGGACGCTGCGATGGGCACAAGTATTGCCGTCTGTGCTGGAAGCAGTGGTCCTGGAAACTTGCATTTGATTAACGGACTCTATGATTGTCATCGCAACCGCGTGCCAGTGCTCGCGATTGCGGCGCATATCCCGAGTGACGAAATTGGCAGCAACTACTTTCAACAGACTCGGCCGGAGCAGATATTTAAGGATTGCAGTTATTTTTGTGAGACGGTGATGAGTCCGGATCAAGTGCCGCGCACCATCACCATGGCGATGCAAACCGCCGTCGCCCGCAAGGGCGTGTCGGTCGTCATTTTGCCGGGGGACGTCGCTGGCGTTCCGGATGATAACCCGGTGCCGGAACATATCCTTCATGTGACGCGGCCGGTTGTTCATCCGTCGGAGCCGGAGTTGAAACGGTTGGCGGAATATTTGAACCGCGGCAAGCGCATTACGCTGCTTTGCGGTGCGGGGTGTGCTGGTGCACATGGTGAGTTGATGCAACTGTGTGAGAGATTGCAGGCGCCAATGGTCATCGCGTTGCGGGGAAAGGAGCACCTTGAGTACGATAATCCGTATTTCGTCGGTTTGACTGGCCTGATTGGGTACGCATCGGGTTACCGCGCCATGATGAATTGCGACGTCTTGTTGATGCTCGGAACTGACTTTCCGTATCGGCAGTTTTATCCAAGGAACAGCACGGTCTTGCAAGTCGATCTCGACCCAGCGCATCTCGGTCGCCGGACGCCCATCACCTACGGGTTGTGTGGGGATGTCAAGGCGACCGTTCAAGCGCTCTTGCCATTGCTGACGGAGTCGCACGATTCCCGTCATTTGCGGGAATCCGTCGATCACTATCAGAAGGTGCGAACAGGCCTTGATGAACTGGCCACGGCGAAGTCCGATAAGCGACCGATTCATCCGCAGTACCTGACGAAGGTAGTCAGTGACTTGGCAAACGAGGATGCTGTGTTCACATGTGACGTTGGGACGCCTACACTTTGGGCTGCGCGGTATCTGCAAATGAACGGAAGGCGTCGGCTCCTGGGGTCATTCAACCATGGGACGATGGCGAATGCCATGCCACAGGCGATTGGGGCGCAACTCGCGGCGCCAGATAGGCAAGTCATCGCGCTGTGTGGCGATGGTGGGTTGTCGATGTTGATGGGGGATTTATTGACTCTTCGTCAACACAAATTGCCGGTGAAGGTCATCGTGTTGAACAATAGCGCGCTTAGTTTTGTCGAGCTTGAGATGAAGGCCGCCGGATATTTGGAGATGGGCACAGAACTGATTGACCAAAATTTTGCCGATATTGCAAAGGCGATGGGGATTTATGGCGTGCATGTCGAACGTGCGAGTGACTTGGAGTCGTCCATCCGAGATGCGCTCCGCCACGATGGGCCAGCTTTGGTCGACGTTGTGGTGAACCGTCAGGAGTTGTCGCTGCCGCCGAAAATTACCGCAGAGCAGGCGCATGGATTCACGCTGTGGATGGTGAAAGCGGTGCTGAATGGTCACGGCGACGAGTTGATTGATCTTGCGAAGACCAACTTGTTGCGCTAACGTGTGCCAGTGGGCCCGCGAATAAGAGGAAGCGCGTGAGTTCGACGTTGAGTTGAGATTGAATGGGACAGAGGGGGCCGCTCGCGAGCTGGATTCCCCTCTTTTTGTTGGAAGGTGTGTCCAAGGTGGGAAATCTAGTTCAGGTATCGTGCCCAGGCGACTCAATTTTCAACATGATTTCAATATCATAGATCTAAAAATCTATCTAAAAAGATCTATCATACGAGAGTACGTGTAAAATCTTTGTTGTGCATCGTACGCGATGGGCATTCGTAGAAGACTTGTTTCATATTCTTTGATGACCACGACATTTCTATCGAGGTTTCGTATTTTTACTGCTGGGAGGAAACAACAAGTTGAAGCGTTCCAAGACTCACTCGCAGCCAACTTCAAAGAGAACTTCGAAGAAGTCGACTTCGAGAAAGTTAGCATCGGAGAAGTATTCGTCAGGTAAGAAGCGCGGCTCAAGACGACGAGGGATTCGGGCCTTCGTGTATACCATTGGTGGCCTCTTTTTGACAGGTGCCGTGTTGGCAGTCGTCGGTTATTTTGTGCTGCTGAGAATGACACCTATCTCCATTGCGAAACTGACGGCGACGCCGCAACCGACCGTGATATACGACGCCTCTGGAAAAGTTTACGAGAAAATCGGTACGCCACAGACGACGTTGAGCTATGGCGACATTCCGAAGAACTTGCAGAACGCCATTGTGGCGACGGAAGATCATAATTTTTGGACAGGCTCCAGTGTCGACTTGAAGAGTATTCTCAGGTCTGTCGTCGTCGACATCACGACCAACAGTACGTCACAAGGTGCCAGTACCATCGAAGATCAGCTCGCGAAGATTGTCTTTTTGAACGACAACAAGACACTTTCGTACAAGCTGAAGGAAATTGCGATGGGGGTGCATATTGATCAGGACTTCACCAAGCAAGAAATCCTGACGATGTACCTCAACAAGGTATTCCTAGGTGAAAACACGGTGGGTGTCGGACAGGCAGCGATGCGGTATTTTGGTATCGACTTGGCGCACGACTCGAATCAACTCACGCTGGCTCAGGCAGCGCTGTTGGCAGGGTTGCCGCAGGCCCCTTCCGCGTACGATCCGCTCAAACACCCCGCCGCAGCCCGCGAACGGCGCAATCAGGTGTTGGAGAACATGGTCAAGTACGGGTACATCACAGAGCAGCAGGCAGAGGCGGCAGAGGCGCAGCCACTTGGCGCGTCTTATCACTCGCTGCCTGACTCGACGTGGGACACGCATCCGCTGTTCACGAATGTGCTGTTCGACTATGCGTCGAAAAACGGTATTTCCGCACAACAGCTGTTGCAAGGCGGTCTGAAAGTCTATACCACGATTCAGCCGAATGTGCAGCAGGCGGTGGAGGACGTGTTCTGGAGTGGCCAGTACGACAGCGACTTCCCAGGGCCAGTAGACGGTGCAGCTGTGTTTGTCGATCCGGCGACGGGCGGTATCATGGGCGCAGCGGGATCGCGTAAACAAGACTATACGCCGCTAGGCATGGATAGAATCTACAGCAACAGCTCGCCGGGTTCATCGATTAAGCCGATTATGGAGTACGCGCCTGCCATTGAGAGTGGACAATGGGGGCCGGATTCGATTCTCGACAACGCGCCGCAGGACTTCGGCGGTGGGTACGTCCCACAGAACTGGGAAGGCGTCGACGGACCGGCGAAAGTGACGTTGCAATACGCGCTTCAAGAGTCGCAAAACGTCGCCTCCGTCTGGCTCTTGCAACAGATTGGGCTGCAGACGGGGACGAGCTTTGCGATGAAGGACGGCATCAAGTTGACCGAGCAGGACAGACAGCATTTGGGTGTCGCGATTGGGGGCATGCAATATGGCGTGAACCCGGTTGAGATGGCCCAGGCCTACGAGCCGTTTGACAACAATGGCGTTCAGATGAAAGTGCATTTAATCAACCAGATTGTCAACCAAGTGGGGCAGACCATCTATCAGTTCCAACCGCAGTCGAAGACTATTATGAGTCCGCAAACGGCCGCGACGATGACCAGTTTGATGGAAGACGTCGTCAACGCCGGTACGGGTACGTCGGCCCAGGTGCCTGGGTGGGGCGTGGCCGGTAAGACCGGTACTGTTCAGTACGACACAGGATTAAATGGGGATCATCCGAACTGGATTCGCGACGCCTGGTTTGACGGTTACACGCCGAATATGGTGGGTTCCATCCATATCGGCTATGACGTCTCGTCGCCAGAGCACCATATGACCATGTCGCCATTGGATCCGTCAGCGAACGCGGCGAAGATCTTCAGCGATATCGTTCGCCTGGCGGAAGCCGGGGAGACCCCGGAACAGTTCAATTTGACGAGTGCATCGTCCACGCCGTCGACGTCCGGTCAAATTGCAAACACGACCGCACCGGGTAACAACACGACCAACGCTACGGCGAATGCGACCGCGAATGCCACGAGCAATGCGACCGACAACTCGTCGTCGACATCGATTGGGAACACGACGGACAATGACACCACCGCCCCTTCGACGGGCGACGACGGTTCCGGAGACGCGTCGAACGGCACCGGCACGACGCCGGGCAATACCACCACGCCTCCGCCGACAGGCGGTAGCACCGGAGGCGGCACGACGCCGCCGACCACTGGATCAGGTAGCACGGGCGGCTCCAGTGGCGCCGGGGGATCCGGTACGACCGGGGGCTCGGGCGGATCGACATCTGGCGGCGGGTCGTCCGGTACGGGCGGCGGTGCGCCGACCACCGGATCGACTTCGAGCGGCACAGGTACAGGCACAAGCGCCGGATCCGGCGAATCGTCCGGTAGCGACTCGACTAGCGAGTAGTCGGCTAGGCTTGTGCTGCGACAGACGATGGATGCATGATGGCAGGCACCTGGCGATTGTTGGCTGGGTGCCTTTTTGTGTGGCGGGAACGGCGGATCGGCGGGATCGGGCGTGGCGGGTGCTGGAGCGGCCGGATTAAGGCAGAAAATCTGCTTTATGTGTGACTTTTTTGTGAACTGGGCCTATTTAAGGTCTCAAAACGACCTTATTGCGCGTCAGATGCCGCATTTGAGGGTGCCAGGGGCCCAATAAGGCACTTTTTCGACCTTATGTATGCCTTCAATGCCCTGCGTGTCTTAATAAGACAACTTGGGCGCCCAACTCCGTCCTCCTCCTTCAAAAGGCCGCATTCCTGGCCTACAAAAGAAAAATTTTCTTGTGCCCTGTAAAACCCCATTGTCGATCCCACTCCGCGGCCCCGCCCCCGGCCGCCTCGCGCATGAGTTACGCAAGTATTGGTGCTATACTATCGTAATATACCGGGTGGCCATTGCATGGCCATACCCGCCTTACCACGCCGGTCACCGTCGCCCGTGTTGTTGCGTCGGCAGGGTCCGGGCGAGTCGGGTCGTTTTGTTCAGGATTTCATTGTTGGTACAATCCCATCACGACGTGTTTACGCCCTGATGAAACTGTTTGAGGAGGACTCATCATGTCCACAACCAAAACTTTTCGAGATACTGCCTTCTCCGTGTTAGACCTTGCGCCGATTGTCGTCGGCGGCACTGCGGGCGAAGCGTTGCGCAACAGTGCCGACCTCGCGCGGCACGCGGAGCAGTGGGGGTATAAGCGATATTGGGTGGCCGAGCACCACAGTATGCCTGGTATCGCCAGTTCCGCGACGTCCGTCGTCATCGGTTATATCGCGGGGCAGACGTCGACCATCCGGGTCGGATCCGGCGGCATCATGTTGCCGAATCACGCGCCCCTCGTCATTGCGGAGCAGTTCGGGACGTTGGAGTCGTTGTATCCGGGGCGGATCGATTTGGCGCTCGGACGAGCTCCAGGGTCCGATCAAGTGACTGCACGCGCGCTGCGGCGGGGGCCGGATAGGAATGGCGAGGACTTCCCAGACCAGGTCGCGGAATTGTACACGTACTTTCACCCGCCAGGCGGTGCGCGTAAACCGGCGGTTCGTGCGGTTCCGGGCGAGGGCTTGGACATTCCGATTTGGCTTTTGGGATCGAGCGATTTCAGCGCGCGATTAGCGGCGCATTGGGGTCTACCATTTGGCTTCGCCAGCCATTTTGCGCCGACCTACCTGTTGCCGGCACTGCAGTTGTACCGGAGTAACTTCGAGGCGTCTCAACATCTCGACAAACCGTATGCGATGGTCGGCGTCAATGTCATCGCGGCCGATACGGACGACGAAGCTAGGCGGTTGGCTACGTCCATGCAACAGCAGGTGCTAAGTCTGCTGCGGGGGATGCCTGGTCAGTTGAAACCACCTGTCGACAATATCGAGGACATGTGTACCGATTACGAGAAGGCTGTGCTGGCAGACAGGGGACGTTACACGGTCGTTGGAAGTCTCGATACCATTCGCAAAGGACTAGAGCGGATTCTCGAGGAGACAAAGGCAGATGAATTGATTGTCAGTGCACAAATTTACGATCACGACGCCCGACTACACTCCTACGAAATCCTCTCGAAGGTCTTCGAATAAGGAACCAAGCGCTTTCGCAACTCGAACGCGCGATGCTTGTGCGCGATGCCTGTGATGGAGAGCGGATGGCCGCTCCCCGTCACAGCAGTGTGTTTCGGTGTATCACCAGATCTGATTGGCCAAGTCGACCACAAACTGCAGTTTGGCCCACTGTTCATCCTCTGTGAGCAAGTTTCCCTCTTCTGTCGACGCAAATCCGCATTGCGGACTTAAACACAGTTGTTCGAGCGGCACGTATTTTGTCGCCTCCTCGATTCTGCGCTTGATGTCGTCTGGGTTCTCCAGGTCTCCATGCTTGGATGTGACGAGGCCGAGGACGATGTTGAGATCGGGACGGTTGACAAATCGCAGCGGGCTAAAGTCGCCAGCCCTATTTGTGTCGTACTCGAGGAAAAAGCCGTCGATGTTCAACTGGCCAAACAGCACTTTGGCCACCGGCTCGTAGCCGCCCGAGGTCATCCACGACGAGCGGAAATTCCCACGGCAAATATGCATGGTCACGCGCAGGTCACTCGGCCTGTCGGCCAGCGCCTTGTTGATAATTTCGGCGTTTATCGCCTTGCGCTCCTCTGGGTCAATGCCCTGTGCCCGCATCTTCTCGAGCGATTCCTGCGAACAGAAGGAAGTTGCCCAGGACGTATCGTCGAGCTGGAGGTAGCGACAACCTGCGTCGTAGAACGCCCGAATGGCCTTTTTGTACGCCATCGCCAAATCGTCGTAATACGCTTCCTCGCTTTCGTAGACGCCATCCAGCACCTCACCCCGCATGTGCAGCATGCTAGGACTCGGAATTGCTAACTTCGATTGCGATCCGGCGATACTGTATAAGAACTTAAAGTCGTCCAGCATCGGGTGATTCGTAAAGCCAACTTTGTTGACGACGTGAATCGATCTCGACTTTGTCTGCGTATTGTGGAACTTCATGCCCTGTTCAGTGTCATATCCTTCCACGCCATCCAGGCCTTCTAGGAAGTCCAGGTGCCACCAAGCTCTCCGAAACTCTCCGTCGGTCACGCCTTGGAGTCCGATTTCCTTTTGTTTCTGGACGACGCGGGTGATTTCCTCGTTTTCAATTTCCCGCAGTTCGGCCTGCGAACGCTTCCCTTGCGCGCGTTGCTGTCGAGCGACTTTCAGGCGTTCGGGTCGCAATAGGCTGCCGACGTGATCGGCACGAAACGGTGCTGCCATGGAATCCACTCCTTTGATTTCTCTATCGTGGTCGGGCGAAACCTTCGTTAAGATTTCGACAATATAATTTCGGTACAAGATGCTACAAATCCTGTGTGAAGCGCAAATCATCTTTTAAAATGGACAAATTAACCTCCAAGATAACAATTTCCCACATGGTCCGTAGCGCTTGAATTTTATTTCTAAAAGCTATATATTAGCTTAGCGAAATAAAGTTGTGGAGGAGTTTGGAATATGGACGACAACAACACTTCTGTGTTGACGTTTTTTGATGGGCTACAGCGGTTGATTAGACTGATGCGCCGAACACGGCCGTGGGATGGACACTCCATTACCCGGGTTCAACGGTTTATCTTAACCACACTGACCACGCAAGGGCCGTGTACGATTGGTCAGTTGGCCGAGCGATTGGATGTTCGTCCAAGCACGATGTCGACGATGATTGACAGATTGGAACTCGCGAAGCTGGTGCGCCGGACGACGTCGCACGAGGATGCGCGCGTGAAGATTGTCGAGCTCACAGACGAGGGGAAAGCCATTGTCGAAAGTGTTCGCTCTGCAATTATGAAGGAACTGGCAGACTCATTTACTCAGCTAACGGAAGAGGAGCAGCAGACCTTTTCGAGACTTGTTGCGAAGTTGTCCGACATCTTGCAAAAACAACACGAGGGACATGACTGAACTTTAAAGGTGAAAGGTCGATAAGAACAAATGAGGTTTCTAACCAGATTTTCCTTGCGTAATCCGGTTGCCATTATCATCTTGGGCCTGTTGGTGGTCGTCGGGGGAATTGTCTCTGCCTTCTCGTTAAAGGAAGAGCTAATGCCTGACATTTCAATTCCAACCATCACGGTTGTCACGAGTTATCCGGGCGCTACGCCAAGTGAAGTGGCTGACGATGTGACCAGTCCGCTGGAGAAGGCGTTGAACGGTACTCAAGATGTTCAGCTCATCACATCAAACTCCGTTGCCAACACATCGGAAATCGAACTTCAACTGAACATCAACGCCAATCTCGACAAGGTTCAAGAAGCAGTGGAACAGACGGTTGAAAGAGTTCAGTTACCTAGTACCGCTGGCAAGCCGAGTGTGGAGTCCTTCTCACTGTCCAACGCACCGGTCTTGGAATTTACAGTTGCATCGACGAAAATCCCCATGCAGAAGCTTCAAGATCTCGTGAATAACACCGTTATCCCAGCCATGCAGGGCGTCTCCGGAGTCGCTTCGGTGAGCGCGTCTGGGGCGAATGCGGATGATGTGATTGTCACATTTGATGCAGCGAAGTTAAACAAGTACCACCTGACGTTACAGCAAGTAGAACAAACGCTGCAGAGCGACAATGTGACGATGCCGCTTGGTACGGCGACAGTGGGCAATCAAGTGCAGCCTGTGCAGTTGAATGGTCAGTATCAATCAATTGCGGACATTGAAAACTTGCCCCTCGCGGTACAAGCTGCACCCGCGGCGACGGCTTCAGTGCAAGCGATGGCTGGAACACGAGCTCAAACGACAGCCGCTCCCACGACCATTCCACTGAAAGATGTGGCCACAGTATCAGAGCAATCTCCGGTCAGTTCCATCAACCGCACCAATGGTCAACCCAGCATGATGCTTAGCGTCTACGAGGAAAATGACGCGAACACCGTTGCGGTTGTGAAAGCTGCCAAGGCCGAATTGACTGCGCTTCACAAACAACTGCCGAGCGGTGTGAACACCACGATGGTATACGACTCGTCGCAGATGATTACGAGTTCTATCAATGGTCTGTTGCACGAAGCGCTGCTGGGTGCTTTGTTCGCCGTGATCGTGATTTTATTGTTCTTGCGGAACTGGCTGACCACGTTGATTGCAGTGGTTTCGATTCCTGTTTCCATTTTATCTTCCATTATGTTGCTGAGTCGCTTTGGTGTGACGTTGAACATTATGACGCTCGGCGGGCTCGCCATTGCAACTGGGAGAGTCGTGGATGACAGCATTGTCGTCATTGAGAACATCTACCGCGCGTGGAAGAGTGGTTTGGGATACGGACGAAAGTTGGTCATGTACGCCACTGCAGAAGTTGGCAAGGCCATATTGTCTTCTTCCCTGGCGACAATTGCAGTCTTTTTGCCGCTTGCATTGGTTAGCGGGGTCGTCGGGAAGATCTTTGAACCGTTCGCGCTTACGGTCGTCTTCTCGCTCATATCCTCACTCATTGTGGCATTGACCATTGTGCCTTTGTTCGCGTGGTTGTTTGTGGTTCGTAAACCACCTAAAGGTAAAGTTGCAGCGTGGTTAAATGATGCGATGGTTGATAAGGCAGAGGGTACAATCCACCCCAGTTTGATTGATCAGACACATTCCGATGAAACGGGGACGACTGCACTGCGGCCAAAATGGCGGCCATGGCAGGTGGTGTATCGCAAGGCGCTCAGTTGGTGTCTGAATCACAAGTTGTGGGTCGTTCTTGGGACAGCGGTCGCCTTTGTGGCTTCCATCGCCGTTCTTCCGATTGTTGGTAGCACGTTTATGCCCAATTCGACCGCGCAGGAGGCGTCGGTATCCATCACGCTTCCCGTGGGTACACCGCTCGATGTGACGAACCAAAAAGCTCAACAGGTCGAAAACATCATTCGCAAGGACAAAGCGCAGATTGAGACCATCAACACGCAAGTGGGTGGCCAATCGGGAATGCTTGGCGGAACCGGGAGTTCGCAGACGAACACCGCGACATTGGACATTGCGCTCAAGCCGAGCGCCGACGTCAATCAGTTTATCTCCAAGGTTCAGAGTCAGACGCAGGCCTTGAATCGAGGAAACACAAAGATTCAAGTGCAAGGCGTATCTTCAGGTGGAGACC
Source organism: Alicyclobacillus acidoterrestris (assembly GCF_022674245.1). Classification (GTDB taxonomy): domain Bacteria; phylum Bacillota; class Bacilli; order Alicyclobacillales; family Alicyclobacillaceae; genus Alicyclobacillus; species Alicyclobacillus acidoterrestris. The sequence goes on along the minus strand of NZ_CP080467.1, from coordinate 3,146,379 downwards.
AGACTGCGTTTGACATCGTCGTCACAGGGCCGAATGATCGCGCGATTCAGTCCGCTGCCACGCAGATTACGAATCGACTGGCGAAGGTGCAAGGCCTATCCAACGTCTCGAACAATTTGTCGCAAAAGCAACCGGAAATTAGGATCGCGCCGGCGAAGGAGAAGATGGCGAAGTACGGCTTGACGGCTCAGGCAGTCGCCAATACGATTAGCGCCTATGTCTCTGAACAAAGGATCGGATCCGTCACCCTCGATGGACAAGCACACGATATGGATGTGGCACTTAAGCCTGCAGGGAGCCTCAACAGTCTGTCAGCAATTCGTGATTTGCCGGTCATGACGACGGCGACAGGACAGGTGGTTCTCGGTGATGTGGCTACAGTTGCGCGTGCCCAAACGCCAACCTCTGTATTGCACGAAAACGGACATTCGTATGTGGAGGTAACCGCAGACTACACGTCGAACAAGACAAATCAAGTGCAAAAAACGGCCATGCAGGCGATTCAATCGCTGCATCTGCCACACGGGGTACAAGTGCAGCAGTCCATCTCGAATCAGCAAAATTCGCAGGATATGGCGAGCCTTGTTGAAGCTATTGGCGCCGCTGTGGTCATTGTGTATATCGTGATGCTCATTACCTTTGGCGAGTGGTCCGCACCGTTTGCGATTCTGTTCTCGATGCCTGTCGCGTTGATTGGGGCGTTCTTCGGTTCGCTCGTGACGAAACAGCCAATTAGCGTCTCTTCCATGATTGGTATTCTCATGTTGATGGGCATTGTCGTGACCAACGCCATTGTCCTTGTGGGGCGCGTCGAGCAACAGCGGAGCCTCGGTTTGACCATTCGGGAAGCGCTGCTTGAAGCGGGGACCACGCGACTGCGTCCGATTCTGATGACGGCCATCGCCACGATATGTGCGCTGTTGCCACTGGCCTTCGGCTCATCAGAGGGTCTGCTATTGTCACAAGGGCTTGCGGTGGTGGTTATTGGCGGCATTGTCACGTCGACCATTTTGACCCTGTGTATCGTCCCGCTCATGTACGAATTGTTACATTACCGAGTGGCACGTCGCGAGCGTAGACGAATGGCTCACACGCATACGCATTAAGTCTGCCTTGTTTCGTAGAGGCGTAATCAATAAACAGATTAGGCAGTCGGCGCATGTGCCGACTGCCTAATGATGTGTTATTGAAGGCTTTCCAAATCACATTGTTGTAGAGGTACAACCTTGGTTTTCTTGATGAATTTATAACCTAGCCACAAGATCACGAAGAGTGGAATTCCAATATATGTGGCAACGACGCTGTGCCAGTCGATATGTCCGCCTGTGAATCCACTGTAGTCCTGCCCCACGACCACAACGAGGCACAGTACAAATGCCAATATGGTTCCAAACGGGTACCATTTGGCTTTGTACTTGAGGTCAGATAAATCCCGGCCTTGAGCCAGATAAGCCTGTCGAAACCGATAGTGGCAAATCGAGATGCCGAGCCAGGCGATAAATCCTGATAAACCGGAGGCATTCACCATCCAGGTGTACACGATCCCATTGCCAAACAGAGATGACGAAAACGAAACTAACCCCAGTGCTAGGGTGACGAACAAGGCGTAGACCGGTACACCTCGGCGGTTGACCTTTCCGAGAAACTTGGGCGCTTTTCCCTGCCGCGATAACGCGAATAGCATGCGCGATGAGGCGTAAACCGCAGAATTTCCCGCAGACAACACAGCCGTTAAGATAATCGCGTTCATGACAGCAGCCGCGAACGCGAACCCTGCCCGCTTAAAAACCAGTGTGAACGGGCTAATTGCAATGTTATTGACGCCCGTTTTTAGCAAGTTCGGATCTGTATATGGGATAAGCATTCCAATCACAAAGATGGCGAGAATATAGAAAATCAAAATGCGCCAGAACACTTGGTGAATGGCTTTGGGAATGGTCTTTGCAGGGTTTTCGCTCTCTCCCGCTGCGAGGCCAATGACTTCCGTCCCTTGAAACGCAAACCCGGCGACTAGAACGGTACTGAAGATAGCTGTCGCACCTCCGTGGAAAGGAGAACCTCCAGTATTGAAGTGAGTGAAGCCGACGGAATGCCCGCCTAAAATCCCGACAATCATCAGCAGGCCCATCACGATAAAAATAAGGATAGTCGCGACTTTAATGCTGGCAAACCAGTATTCGCCTTCACCATAACCCTTCACGGAAATGATGTTGAGCAATAGCAAGATGAGTAAAAATATACCGCTCCACAGGATAGATGGGGAGTGAGGGAACCAGTATTTCATCACCAACGCGCCTGCGGACAATTCTGCTGGCAGTGTAACCGCCCAGTTAAACCAATAATTCCATCCGAGCGCGAAGCCAAACGACTCGTCCACAAAGCGACTGGCGTAGGTTTCAAATGATCCAGCCACAGGCAAAAACGTCGCCATTTCCCCGAGACCGGTCATGACAAAATACACCATGATGCCGACGATGACATAAGCGAGCAAGGCGCCGCCCGGACCCGCAGTGGATATGGATGATCCACTGGCGACAAATAACCCTGTTCCGATGGCGCCACCGATGGCTAACATGGATAAATGGCGGGATCGTAACCCCCTTTGGAGATTTCCTGAATCGACACGAGCGTTGTGATGCAATGAAAACTTCCCCCTTATTGGTATGGTGATTACCAATAAGTGACTTCCTAAGATGAGCACAAAAAAGCCCTGAGCAGTTCACTCAAGGCTCGTATGACGCGCGTCAAAAACGGTGTCATCAGGGCGAATGATAGCGCTCCACACTTGTGGCAGTGCTGCACATGTTCTGTGCAACCCCAGCTGTATTGCGGCAAGCAGACGCAATACGCTTCGGCAGCATTTCCTTTCCTGTCACTTCAACGCTGCTTAACTCCATGACAGTACTCTTAAATGCCGCGCCTCTATCTTAGTATTCACTTATACTTGGATAAGTATTGTCGCTATGGATGCGCCCGTCAATGTAAAATTTTTCTTTCGACGCATACACCCGGGTTCATGTATACCGCTCGCGAGAGGATACTCAACTATTGGTCTTGCCTGGCGGGTTCATGCCTCATAGGCGTGTAGACGGTCGTGAATAAACTGTAATTCCTATCCCTTTGAAATCCTAATTTTTCCGCCAGCTGATACGATGGCACATTTTGCGTGTCGCAACTCCAATATGGTGTAACGTCTCTATCCAAACAGCTTTGAATGAATTGTCGGGCAAGTTGGTAGCCAACACCTTGGCCACGTGTCGATTTGTTTACCTCGATCGATAGTTCTGCTGATTTTCCCCCGACAAAAGCCGCGTGACATCGTCCTAATATCGTGCCATTTGGGGCCAGAGCAATCCATCCTACATCGTGTCGCAAGTAATTTTCGATGTCGCCCCACATCCCGATAACCTCTTTGCGCAGCGATTCGTGCGACTCAATGAGGGCTTTATCGATTCGAATGATCCCTTCTGATAGTTTGATAGGGTCAAGAGATTCGAATTGTTGTCTGTCGAATCGGAATTGTGTCCGGTTGATGCGGAACACCTTGTAGCCAAAAATGCGAAATATTAACGCGTCCCAGGTGTCAGACGCTGCTGACCAAAATAGGTGAATTTTTCTGGACGATACATCCCCAGCAAAAAATAGTCACTTGTAATCAAGCCAGTGTCGCTGATGTCTGATTCGATAAAACACCTAATCTTTGATCAACTCAAAAAGTTCCGCGATAAGAACCGTGTCGTGTGTCAACGGGACCCCTTCTGCGGCCATGCCATTCCAAGCATTCATATGATCTCTTTGAAATTTTTTCACATCCTCTCCGGCGCCCTCACCGTGAACGAGTCGTGGGTCCGGATTTCCGAACGTCGTTTCGAATACTTCGACGTGACGGACGTTACATCGTGGTGTACCGAATTTATCTGTAACGGTACACACGGTTCCAACGAGCGCATAGGTTTTTTCTAATTCTTCTGCGGTGTAGGAGATTTTCGGAGCGCAGGTCGCGGTTTTCGTCCCGTCAATGATTTGTTGAATCAGTCTCTCTCCGATTCCGTTATCTCCTTCCCATCCGTAGTGATACTGGTTCTCGTAGATTTTCATTCGTTATAAATCCTTTCGCGACGTTTCGGAGAATATCGTCGTTTCTCATGCAATTCGGCTATTTGCCGATAGCGTTGTACAAACACCAGTTGTAGATTGATGACTGGTATGACGAATAGCGATTCGGGTATTGAGTTGTCGGATGACCTCTTTCCATTTTAATTCATTTTTATCAGAATTGTTTATGCGATATTTGATATTTTTTGATATTTATCGATGCATAGGAGTGGGGATTGTGAACTTTCGCGATGTGACGTTCCGTCAAGCGACAGTGAAAGATTTGGACGCAATTGTGCAGATGCTCGCGGTCGAGGTATTGGCAGTCAGTTGATTCGATGGGTTATTCGACGATCGAAAGAACGTGGGTGTCACATGGTTCAATTGACGACGGACAGACAGCGGGTAGATGCGCTGAGATTTTACGAACGGCTGGGATTTCAGGCTACACATGTTGGACTGAAATTGCATATTTGAGATTGCCCCAACAAGCCGCATACCCCTGGTGTCACCTGGGTACGTTAACGCCTAAATACGACAGGACAGGGTGGTATGTATGCGCGAGTCCAACCGCACGGCACTTCTCCGGACATCGAGTATGCTAGGGCTCACCGGACACCCAACTGGGGAGCGCGTGCTGCAGGCAGAGGTCATGGAAACATTGGCTCCATCGCCGCGACGAGGGTTTGGTGAAATCCCGCTTGGCGTTGACAGGGTACCGAAAAGTTCCGTATAATCTGCTTCAAACTACATGTGACAAATTCGTTGACGAAGACGAGTACAAACGAGTCTGGTTGTACGGCGGTGCGATGATTCGTCATTGGCACGCGATTAGAGAGATGTTGCCGTGGCTGCAAGCAACATCCAACCTCCGTTTGGAAGGACAGCTTCAGAGAACCGAAATCAACGGGCGGGTGTGGAAATGACTGTGGCCCTAAAGTTTCGGCGTGGGTGCGCGTTAAGCCAATTGAGAGGAACACAAATCTGTTCAAACAGGGTGGCACCGCGGAAGCGCTCTTTCGTCCCTGTCGGTTACGACCGGCATCGACGAAAGAGCGTTTTTTGTCTAGGAGAATGGCGGGTGCCGCCCATGAGAAAGAGATGGAGGAGGAGATTAAGATGGAGATTCAACGCCCTCGCGGGACGGCAGATCTGTTGCCCGGTACGGTGGAAGCGTGGCAGGTCTTGGAGCGTATCGTGCGCGATACGCTGGCGACTGCGAACTATCAAGAGATTCGTACGCCAGTCTTTGAACACACCGAATTGTTTGAGCGCGGTGTGGGCGATACCACTGATATTGTGTCAAAAGAGATGTACACGTTCGAGGATAGAGGCGGACGTTCGGTCACACTGCGGCCGGAAGGTACGGCGGGTGTCGTGCGAGCTTATGTGGAAAACAAGTTGTATGGGCAAGGGAGCATTTCCAAGCTGTACTACATTGGACCGATGTTTCGTTATGAGAAGCCACAAAAGGGGCGGTTTCGGCAATTTCATCAGTATGGTGTCGAGGTTTTGGGATCCGAGGGGCCTGCAATTGATGCAGAGGTGATTCACCTCAACTTGACCGTGCTCCAGCGAATTGGGCTGAAGAACCTACAGGTGGAGCTGAACAGTGTCGGATGCAGTGTGTGTCGCCCACGGCACAAAGCGCAGATGGTGGCACTGCTGACGCCAAGGCGGGATGAGTTGTGCAAAGAGTGTCAAGAGCGTCTCGAGAAGAACCCGCTGCGCATTTTCGACTGTAAAAATGAGCACTGCCACACGGTGCTCAAGGAAGTCGGCGCGCCGTACATCACTGATGTGTTGTGTGAGGACTGTAGTGAGCACTTTCAGTCCGTACAGGCTTATCTCACTGCGATGTCCGTGCCATTTGTGGTGCAAAAAGACTTGGTGCGCGGTCTCGACTATTACACGCGCACGGCGTGGGAAGTTACATCGCCAGGGTTTACGACGATTGCCGGCGGCGGGCGTTACAACGGGCTCGTGGAGCAAGTTGGTGGGCCTGCGACGGCAGGTATTGGATTCGGTGGTGGCATAGAACGGGCGTTGTGGGTACTGGCTGAGCAGGGCGGCAGCCTGACGGATGCACACACGATCGACGCATTCGTCGCGGTGGCCGATACCAGTGCCGAGCGCACGGCGATGGCGGTATTGGCTACGCTGAGAGGCCGAGGTATTTCTGCGGATAGGGATTATCAGGGGCGTGGTATGAAGTCGCAGTTTAAGTTGGCGGATCGGATGAATGCCAAGTTCGTGGTGATTCTCGGCGAAGCGGAGTTGGCTTCTGGCAAGGCGACGGTGAAGGACTTGGCGACGGGGCAGCAGGAAGAAGTGCCGTTTGCAGAGCTTGCGAGCTTGATTGAAGAGCGGGTTAAAGGCGCCGCAGTGGGAGGACATGAGGCATGAGTACATCAGAACGGTTGATTCGGGAACATCAAATTGAACAGACCCTTACGACGCCCATTGGACAAGTTGTTACGTTGGGCGGCTGGGTGCAGCGCCGCCGCGATTTTGGCAGTGTCATTTTCGTGGATTTGCGCGACCGTTCCGGTTTGGTTCAACTTGTGTTCGATCGCGCCCGCGGCACGAGCGAATCCGCGATGGCGGCAGCTGACAAGTTGCGCAACGAATTCGTCATCGTCGCGCGTGGCACGGTTGCGGCGCGTGACGAGGCGTCCATCAACCCGAAGTTGGAGACGGGGCATATCGAGATTGTCGTTCACGACGTCGTTGTCGAGAACACGGCGAAGAATCCTCCGTTTTACATTCAGGACGGCGTCGAGGTCGATGAGACGGTCCGCTTGCGCTACCGCTATCTCGATTTGCGGCGACCGGAGATGCAGCGCATGCTCATGCTTCGCCATCAGGTCATCAGGGCCTTTCGGGCGTTTCTCGACGACAACGGGTTTATCGAGATGGAGACGCCGATTCTCACCAAGAGCACGCCAGAAGGTGCGCGGGACTACCTCGTGCCGAGCCGCTTGCAGGCAGGTGAGTTTTACGCCCTGCCGCAGTCGCCACAGATCTTTAAGCAGTTGCTGATGGTTTCCGGGATGGAGCGCTACTACCAGGTGGCGCGGTGCTTCCGGGACGAGGATTTGCGGGCGGACAGGCAGCCGGAGTTCACCCAGCTGGACATCGAGACGTCGTTCCTCTCGGCCGAGGCGCTGCAGTCGATGATGGAGATGATGGTGCAGAAAGTGCTGCGGGATGTGGCGGGTATCGAGATCGAAATTCCGTTTATGCGCCTGCCGTATCACGAGGCGATGGAGCGGTATGGTTCGGATAAGCCGGATCTGCGCTACGACATGGCGTTTGTCAATCTCGAGGAGACGCTCAAGGGGACGGATTTCCGAGTCTTTGCCGATCCGCTGGCAGCCGGCGGCACAGTAAAGGCCTTGGTGGCACCTGGGGTCGCATCCTACAGCCGCAAGCAACTGGACGATTTGGTGGCCTTCGTGAAGCCGTATGGCCTCAAGGGGCTCGCTTACATCGCGGTTGCGCAAGACGGCGGGATGAAGTCGTCCATTGGCAAGTTTTTCACCGAGGAGCAATTGGCGGAGATTGTCCGGGTCTGCGAGGCGAAGCCTGGCGATTTGATTCTCATCGCCGCAGCGAGCCGCAAGGAAGTGCACGCAGCCCTTGGTGCGCTGCGCGTGCATCTGGCTGAGGAGTTGGGACTGGCGGATCCGAATGTCTATAAGTTCCTCTGGGTGACGGATTTCCCGCTGCTCAGCTACGACGAAGAGGAAGGTCGCTATGTGGCTGAGCACCATCCGTTCACGATGCCGCGCTACGAGGATGTCGATCTCCTCACGACATCCCCTGAAAAAGTGAAAGCACAGGCGTACGACATGGTGCTTAACGGCTTTGAAATCGGCGGCGGCTCCATGCGTATCTACCGTCGCGACATCCAGGAGAAGATGTTTGCAGCACTGGGCTTTACGCCGGAGGAAGCGTACGACAAGTTCGGCTTCTTGCTCGACGCGTTCGAGTACGGCACGCCGCCGCACGGGGGCATTGCGTTCGGGATTGACCGCATTGTGATGTTGCTCGGCCACGGCAAATCGCTGCGCGATGTCATCGCATTCCCGAAGACGTCGAGCGGCACGGATTTGTTGATGGAGGCGCCGAGCACCGTCTCGCAAGCGCAGCTCGACATGTTACACTTGTCCATCAAGAAAAAGTAACGAATCGACGCCTGCCCTTCGTCTGTTGGCGGCTGGTGCGTCGCATGGCATGGCATCGCACTGTGAGCCGCACCTTGCCAACGGATGTGTGAGCGTGTTAACATAAGACTAACAAAACGACGCCCTGCGGTGTTGGTGACAGCCCGCAGTGTTTTGTTCCAACACCTTTTTGATAGGGAGTCCGGACGTCACCGGGGACTGTAACGTACGCCTGCTTGTCAGGACACGAGACCTCCTTGGGCAGGACACCCACCTGCGCGAGCAGGATCAAAACCTTGGGTTGCACGGCAATTGCGGGGCGCCGCTGAGATGAATGAGACGCGCGATATCCTGGCTGGATATCGCGCTTTTTGCATGTGGTGCGCGCCACGCGGATTAGTTGTAGAGCAAGTGTGGTTCTGAGGTACCATCACGCAGGTTTTGAAGCGCGTCTTTTCGGGTGCAAGCTTTTTGTTATAATAATGTTGAGTAAACGACTGGGATTAAATTATGATTGCGGGGGAACGGCTTGAAAATATCTACGAAGGGCCGCTATGGCCTGATGCTGCTTGTCGATCTTGCACAGCAAGGTTCGGACAGCCCTATTTCCTTGAAATCGATTGCCGAACGCCAGAAATTGTCCGAGCACTATCTGGAGCAATTGATTGCCCCGCTTCGCAATGCGGGATTTGTACGGAGTATCCGCGGAGCCTACGGTGGGTATGTGTTGGCGAAGAACCCTCAAGACATCGTGGTGAAGGATATCATCTTGACACTGGAGGGCCCTATCACCATTGTCGATGAGGACTTTGATGACGGCTTGCACGCGCTATGGGCACGTTTGCGCAAGGCCATCACGGATGTCCTCGAAGACGTCACGCTTCAGGATTTGGTTGAGATGCGAATTGGCGATGAGCACGGGTTTATGTTTTATATTTGACGCGCGACAGTGCGCCTAGGGCCAAAGGGGATTACGACGGAGCCCTGCGGCGCACAGGAGTTTGGGCGTATGTTGGAATGTAGTGGCACGACGAACTTGGGGGCATGCGGGAGCGAGCGACCACTGGGGCTGCGGGCCTACCGGTATTCGGGTGGTCGTTGAAACCGGGCGGCCTCGGGAGGAATAAGGTCGATTTTGTGCCTTATTTTTGTGATTTGGGTTTATCCGGCGGCTTTTAGACAAAATAAATGCCTTAAATGGCCCGCATCGATGAAAAAACGTCGGAAAATGGGCAAATAGGGTAATTTTCATGCCTTATTGGGCTGTGAATGCGCCACAATGTCTTATTAAGACATCCTACGCCCACGATCCGGCAGCGGATCCCGGCCCCGGCGCCCAAACCTGTGACCCGGCAGCGGCCCCCGGCCCCTGGTCCTCCGCCCCAGCCCCGCCCCACGCGTGTTAGGAATGGAGACGAGAATGCATGATTTATTTGGACAACGCGGCGACGACCCGGGTGTCGGAGTCTGTTCGGGCCGCGATGGTGCCGTTTTTGGAGGGACAGTACGGAAATCCATCGAGCATTCACCAGGTTGGCAGGCAAGCGCGCCAGGCAGTGGATAGCGCCCGCCGCCGTATTGCCGCTTGGCTTGGGTGCAGTCCGCGCGACATCATCTTTACGAGTGGCGGGACGGAGGCGGATGCCAGTGCGCTCACGGGTGCCTATCTGGCTCGTCGCGAGACGAAGCGGCATATTATCACCTCCGCAGTGGAGCACCATGCCGTTTTGCACACGCTCGACTTTTTGCAGTCGATCGGCGCTGAGGTGACGGTGCTGCCTGTCGATCAAGACGGGCGCGTTCGAGTGGATGATGTGGTTTCCGCGTTGCGCGAGGACACGTGCGTCGTGAGCATTATGGCGGTGAATAACGAAATTGGGACAGTGGAGCCGATTGCTGAGATCGTTCAGGCAATCAAGGCGGTAAATCCGTCCGTTCTCGTCCATTCTGACATGGTGCAGGCGCTACCGGTTGTCGCTCATCCGCTGACGCAGTGGCCGGTGGATATGGCGACCTTCTCCGCGCATAAAATTCATGGCCCGAAGGGCATCGGAGTGTTGTATCTGCGCAAGGACATCCCCTGGCGGCCGATGCTGTACGGCGGTCAACAGGAGGCACGTCGCCGCGGCGGTACGGAAAACGTAGCCGGGATTGTCGGATTTGGCGCTGCGGTAGATGCGATCACGACGAATTTTGAGGGTCGGGTTAGTCACTTGCAGCATTTGCACCAGCTATTCTTCGATGCCATCACCAAGCGGTGTCGCGTCGTGAGAATCAGCCCGCCTGACGCCGCGCCGACGATTCTTTCTGTGGCATTTCCCGGGGTGCGAAACGATACGCTGTTGATGCGGCTTGATTTGGCAGGGGTGGCGGCGTCGGCCGGATCGGCATGTACAGCTGGTAGCCTGCAGCCTAGTCACGTCATCGAGGCGATTGGCCAGACGGAGCACTTGAACGAGGCCGTCCGCTTCAGTTTCAGTGACGATTTGACGGACGACGACATTTTGCAGGCGGCAGATATCGTGTGCAGTACAGTTGAGGCACTTCTCCCTTAACTGCGAGTACAGTCGTTTGTGATGTTTCGTAAGTGGCTTTCATTCACTTATCCAGTTTCTGCATTGCAATGGCCTGTCGGGAGGGTTACGATTACGACGGGCAGTTTTTTGGGCTTCTATTTCGGGATCGAAAATATTGAGCCCGTGAATGGAATGATGGATTTTTCTCATAATTTGGTTTGTGAGGAGAAGTCTTCGGGCATGCTGTGTTCGTAATACTTCTCAACGGAGAACCAGTCGTCACCGAGTACGTCCAAATGAATAGATGAAGGGGAGGATTCCACATGAGGTGTCCAAACTGTACAAGTCGGGATATCGGCAAGATTGGCGCGAACCAATACTATTGTTGGAGTTGTTTTAAAGAGTTTAACGTCGCTGGTGAAGAGGTTCGAGTTTACGATGTGGCGGAAGACGGTTCACTCGTCGTCAGTGAGAACGTTGCGGACGAGCTTGAGTTCGGCACAGGTGTATAAACGGAATACGTGATATCGCGTTCTGGCTGCTGATGCGTGGAGATCAGTGGCCTATTTTGTTTTGTTCACTGGGCAGCGGGCAGACCGTACAATCCGATTGCCGAAGCCGCAAAACCACCGACACAGGAGATGAGTACATAGGCGATGGCGGTCAATTCGCGCTGTTCGCGAAAGAGGCTGACCGCTTCGAACGAAAACGTCGAAAACGTCGTGTATGCGCCGCAGACGCCGACGCCAAGTATCAGCATGGGGGCAGATCCGAGGCTTGGGAAATAGGCGTGCAAGTCGCGGGTAAACCAGCCGAGTAAGAATGATCCGGTAATGTTGATGATGAGGGTGGGGTACGGAAACTGGATGTCAAATCGGGTGTTGATCAAGCGCGTCACCTGATAGCGAAGGAGTGCGCCGATAATGCCGCCGATTCCGACAAGCAACCAATTCATCGCGCCATACCTCCACGCCCGCGTTCCAGCCAATGCATGTGCAGCTTTGCGAGTAGATAGCCAAAATAAGACAGGATGAGGCCGCCGACGATAGAGAGCAGGATGTATCCGAGTGACGCGAGGACTTGTCCATTTTTATACAGCTTCCAGGCGTCGATTGTAAATGTGGAGAAGGTCGTGAATGCGCCAATGAAGCCTGTCCCAATCCCCAGGCGGACGTTCGGTGACAAGGGTAGGAACTGACCAGATATTGTATTGAGCCAGCCCAGAACGAGGCACCCCGACCAATTGCTGATGAGCGTAGCAATATTGAGGCCATTCAGGGTCCCCAGCCACTCGCTTACGCCATAACGAAGAATGGCGCCGAGAAACCCACCTATCGCCACAGCGATATATGCCATTGCCCAAAACCTCCTTCCGAAAAATCCGGGACTTGTCCGACAGCCATATCAAGACGGGCCGAGGACGCCGAAGTAAGTATCCCTAAGTATAAAGAAGTGCCTCGCGGTGCGTAAAGTGGACAGACTCGATTGGCTGGCACAGAGATGACTGAGGTCCGATAGACTAAAGCCCGATCGATGAGGTAAAAATTCTGCGGCAGTGGGAATCTTAGGCCATAGTGAGCGTGATCGCAAACGGTCGTTTGCGGCTGTCTAAATCCTTACCTGACAAGCGAGTCGCATCTGTGGCGACTCGCTTTTGTCTGTGTCTTCGGGAACTGGATAAATGAGGAGGCGCCTTGTTGCATATACTGTGAAGAACTTGTACAGCCTGTCCGCCACAGAGGCGACAGGCGTCATGAACGAACCATCGTCACTGGAGGAGGTCGCACCATGTGGCCGACGAGCCGTTATTTCCGGGCGACATTGTCCATTTTTTTGACGTTATTGTGCGTGTATTTGATAGGTCTCTTACGTGGGTTCTTCTCGGATATCTGGAGTGTGCTGAGCGCGGTCATTTACCCGTTCGTCGCCTCGCTCATTGTCAGTTACGTCTTGCAGCCTTTGGTCGATTTGCTGCATCGCCGCCGGGTGCCGCGCGGCGTCGCGGTGTTGCTTATCTATTGCACGTTTGCGCTCATTGTGACCGTGGCTGTTCTCAACACGGTTCCCATTATCACGCGACAGGTCACTCAATTGGTGACCAACATGCCCGGGATGGTTGAGCAGGTCAATCACTGGATAGACATGGTGAACAGCCGAAAACAATACCTCCCGGACACGGTCCGCATCGGCGTCGAGAACGCCCTGAATCAAGTCGAGCGCAACCTGGTTGGCTGGGCGTCTGATGTGTTCTCGTTTATCTCCAGCGCGGTGAATATCCTCTTTATTGTCGCGCTGGTTCCCTTTCTCGTGTTCTATATGCTCAAAGACGGCCGGTCGATTGGCCGCGGCGTCGTCGGATTGGTGCCGCGCGGGCGTCGCCACGATGTGCAGGACTTGCTGATAAGTATTGATCAGACCCTTGGCAGCTACATCCGTGGGCAGTTCTTGGTGATGTTGGCACTGGGGATTTTGGCGCTCATTGGTTATCTTATTGTCGGCATGCCGTACGCGCTGCTCCTCGCCATTTTTCTGGCGGTGGCCGACATCGTCCCGTATCTCGGGCCGTTTATCGGCGCGGCGCCGGCAGTGCTTTTGGCGTTTACGGTCAGCCCCGCGATGGTCATCAAGGTACTGATTGTCAACGTGATTGTGCAGCAGTGCGAGGGGAATTTGATTTCGCCGCAAATCATGGGGCGAACGCTCAAACTACACCCCATGGCCATTGTCGCCGCCCTCCTCATCGGTGGCGAACTCGGTGGGTTGCTTGGCCTTGTCGTGGCCATTCCGCTCTTGGCCGTCCTCAAAGTCGTATGGACGCACCTGCGGGCGGCACGCGACAACTCGGACGACGATTGAGCGATTTGACAGGCTTCTCTCGCAACCGCTACAATACAGGCACGTGTGAAAGCGATGCGGAAAACGAGTACGCCGTTTCCCTTTGCGCAGAGAGGGTGCCCTTGGCTGAAAGGCATCTCAAAGCGGGGCGGCCGAAGCTACTTTCCAAGCGCGTGTGAAACCACGCCGGGGTTCGCCCGTTACCGCGATACGAGGGACAGCGTCAGGCGATGGATGGGATAGTCGTCTGGGACGAATACGACGGACGGAAGAGTAAAGGCGTATGTCGTCGAAGCGCTGTAACCAGGGTGGTACCGCGAGAGAATGCGCTCTCGTCCCTGTTGGGATGAGGGCTTTTTTGCGTTTATCGCGAGCGTGAGCCCCACAGCGCCTGTCGGTACAGGTGCGAGAATGTCCATTTGCAGTTTCGATACACCGACCAAGCAACACCGACCAATCACAGATGTTTTCGTAAGAGCGGCATGAGGAGGATACCTGAGATGAAGCCATTATCCGGTCAACAAATTCGGCGGCTGTTCAAGGAATTTTACGCTGAGCGCGGGCACAGCATCTTTCCAAGCGCGAGCCTCGTTCCGCACGATGACCCGACGCTACTTTGGATCAACGCCGGCATGGCGCCCCTGAAACCTTATTTCGATGGGCGCGAGATCCCGGAGAATCCGCGGATTGTCAATTCACAAAAATGTATTCGCACCAACGACATCGAAGAGGTCGGGCACACGGCGCGCCACCAGACGTTCTTTGAGATGTTGGGAAACTTCTCGTTTGGCGATTACTTTAAGCGGGAGGCTATCACCTGGGCGTGGACGTTTTTGACGGAAGTATTGGAACTCGACGGGGAACGCCTGTCGGTCACCATTCACGTCAACGACGACGAGGCCTTTGACATTTGGCACAAAGAAGTCGGACTGCCTGAGGCGCGGATTTACCGCGGCGAGGAAGATAACTTCTGGGAGATTGGCGAAGGGCCGTGTGGGCCGTGTTCGGAGATTTTTTACGATCGCGGCGAGCAGTTCGGCTGCGGCTCTGACACGTGTCAACCTGGCTGCGACTGCGACCGGTACCTGGAAATCTGGAATCTCGTGTTTACGCAGTACAACAAGGGGGCGGATGGCGAGTACACGCCGCTGCCGAAGAAGAACATCGACACCGGCAGTGGGTTGGAGCGCTTGGCTTCCGTGCTGCAGGATGTCCCAAATAACTTTGAGACGGATTTGTTCCGCCCGATTATCGACAAAACTGGAGAACTGGCAGGCCGCAGGTACGGGGAGCGCTCGGAGGACGACGTGCACTTTAAAATCGTAGCGGATCACCTTCGCACGGTCGCATTCGCGATTGGCGATGGCGTGTTGCCGGGCAATGAGGGACGCAGCTACATTATTCGCCGCCTTCTCCGTCGCGCCGTTCGCAGCGGTCGTCGCTTGGGCATTGAGAAGCCGTTTATGTATCAGCTCGTCGATGTGGTGGACGAGATTATGGGCGCGGATTACCCCGAAATTCGCGAGAAGCGCCAGTTGATTTCCCGCGTGGTGAAGACCGAGGAAGAGCGGTTCCACGAGACGCTGATCGAAGGGGAGGCATTGTTGGCCGATGTGATTGGCTCCCTGCAAGCGACGGGTAAGACGGTCATCTCCGGGGATGACGCGTTTAAGTTGTACGATACCTACGGATTCCCTATCGACTTGACGATTGAAATCGCGAGCGAGTCTGGGTTCACGGTCGATCGCGATGGATTCGAACAGGCCCTCGAAGCACAGCGGGAACGCGCCCGCGCCGCCCGTCACACGAACGAGGGAATGAGCAGTCAGCGCGGCGTACTGGAGACGTTTACCACGCCGTCGACGTTCGTCGGTTACGGGCAGCTCACGGTCGACGCCGAAATTATCGGCTTGGTCCGGGATGGCGACTGGATTGACGGTGCGGGTGTCGGTGACGAGATACAGGTCATTCTCGACACGACGCCGTTTTACGCGGAGAGTGGCGGTCAGGTCGCGGACAAAGGCGAAATGGTTGGGCCCGCCGGGCGCGCGGAGGTGCTTGATGTCAAGAAGGCGCCGCATGGGCAAAACGTGCATACTGTGCGCGTCGTGGATGGGACGCTGCACCAGGGCGACGCGGTTCGTGCAGTCGTCGATGCTTCACTGCGCAAGGACACCGTGAAAAACCATACGGCGACACACTTGCTGCACAAGGCGCTACGGGAAGTGTTGGGGACGCACGTGGCGCAGGCGGGATCGCTTGTTGAGCCAGAACGGTTGCGCTTTGACTTCTCGCACTTCGGGCCGCTGACGGAGGAAGAGTTGCGGGACGTCGAGACGCGCGTGAACGCTGCGATTTGGCGCGACGACGCCGTGGTCATCGAGGAAATGGATATCGACGCGGCGAAGGCGATGGGCGCGATGGCGCTGTTTGGCGAGAAGTATGGCAATCGCGTGCGCGTCGTTCAGGCAGGCGATTACAGCATCGAGTTGTGTGGCGGTTGTCACGTTGAACGTACCGGTTTGATTGGCCAATTCCTGATTGTCTCGGAGACGGGCATTGGGTCGGGGACGCGCCGCATTGAGGCCGTTACGGGTCGCCATGCCTATGCGCTTGCGACAGCGCGCAAACAGATTATCGAACAGGCGGCATCGCTGCTCAAGGCGGGCGAGTCGAACCTGGTGGATAGAATCAGCCGGACGCTGGACGAGGTGAAGCAACTCGAGCGCGAACTCGACTCTGCGAAAGCTCGGCTCAATCACGCGCGCGTCGGAGAGTTGAAAGACCGCGTCGAGACGATTGCCGGTGTGCCGGTGATTCGGGCGGCGCTGTCGGACATCGACATGGATGGATTGCGCCAGTTGGCGGACGAGTTGAAATCGGACAAGCCTTCGTACATTGTTGTACTAGGATCCGTACACAATGAAAGAGTGCAATTTGTAGCTGCCGTTTCGAAAGACTTGCAAGCGCAAGGTTTTCATGCAGGACAAATCGTCAAGGAAGTGGCTGCTGTCGCCGGTGGCGGTGGTGGCGGACGCCCGGATATGGCACAAGCCGGTGCCAAGGATCCTGATAAATTGCCAGCGGCCATCGAAAAAGTTGAGGAGATTGTCTCGTCTGTCGCAGGAAACACAAGGGCTTAAAGAGAAGAAGGATACGCGGAAGTATAGCGTTCTTGGACGCACGAGCGAGGTGGCGCAGTTTGACCAGCCGCGATTTTGACAAGACGATGCGGTTTGAAACGAGATCAGAGAATGCCGAGGCGCGCCAAGCATTTCAAGTGGCGTATCGCGCGCTCAAGGAAAAAGGCTACAATCCGATTTACCAAATCGCGGGATATTTGATTTCCGGAGATCCGGCTTATATCACGAGCCATCTGGACGCGCGCAATACGATTCGACGGATTGAGCGCGACGATTTGATTGAAGAACTCGTGCGCGCATATGCTGCGCTACACGGCGATGCGGATTCTCGCGGTTGATTATGGAGAGCGCCGGGTTGGCTTGGCGCTCTCTGATCCGATGGGTTTTCTTGCGAGTGCGCTGAAAGTGATTCAGCGGCAGTCGGACAAGCAGGTGGCCGCCGAGATCGGCGACGTCGTACGCGAGTACGAGGTAGAGCGCATTGTGCTTGGCAACCCTATCACAATGTCTGGGGAAGTCGGGCAAAAGGCGCAACACGTCGAGAAGTTTCGCGCGCTGTTGATGAACGTGGTCGACATTCCTGTGGAGTTGTTTGATGAACGCCTCACGACCGTGAGCGCTCAGCGCGTGTTGCTTGAAGCGGACGTCAGTCGCAAGCGGCGCAAACAGGTCGTCGACGCCGTGGCGGCCACGATTCTTCTACAACATTATCTCGACGCCAAGTCGCACTGAGCGTATCATCGCTTGGTGCGACCCTTTGTGTGTCGAGGTGCTGCGCCTTTGTAGCGTTTTTTTGTAGCGTTGAGGGAGGAGATTGTCTGGGGATTTTCCAGAGTGTGTTACGCAGAAGGCTTGTGATTGCAGGAATTATCGTGGTGGCGTGCATTCTGTTGGCCATCATCGGTGTCTACATAGGGTACCAGCGGGCGCTGGCGCCGGTCTCCACGAGTTCTGCCACACAAGAAGTGGAGGTTCAGCGCGGTGAATCGGCAACGGACGTCGCCGAAGATCTCTACAAGAGAGGACTCATTCGCAATCGCACGGCATTCTTGTACTTCTATCGCGGACATCATGGCGTGTCTGGCATTCAGGCAGGAACGTACGCGCTTGCGCCAAACATGAAACCGGCGCAAATTCTGTCCATCTTGACGCACGGGCAGGTCGTGTCGGATGCCATCAGCGTGACCATCCCTGAGGGGTACGATGTGCAGGAGATCGCAACGACCTTGCAGGAGCACGGAATTTGCCAATCTGCGGCGTTTCTCAAGGCTGTGCAAACGGGATCCGTGAAGGCCTCATTTATGGCACAACTTGCAAATCGCAAGGACGTCCGTTATCGCCTGGAGGGATTTTTGTTCCCGGATACGTATCAGTTTCAGCCGAACGAGCCGCCGGTCGAAGTGATTGACGAAATGCTTGAGGACTTCCAGAAGCGCGTGTTGACCCCGGCCAACGTGGCGCAGATGAAAGCGAGTCACCTGACGCTCAACCAGCTCATCACCGAAGCTTCTTTGGTGGAGAACGAGGCGCAGGTGGACAAGGAGCGCCCTCTGATCGCCAGCGTCATTCAGAATCGCCTCAAAAAGGGCATGAAACTGCAAATCGATGCGACGGTGGAATACGCGCTGGGGCATCACGTGGACGTGGTTACCGACGCCGATCTCGAGAATGCCAAAGGTCCATACAACACCTACTTGCACGCGGGCTTGCCGCCTGGCCCGATTGGCAGTCCGGGGCTGAAGAGCATTGAAGCGGTATTGAAACCAGCGAAGACGGATTACCTTTATTACGTGGCCAAAGGCGACGGCAGTGGTGAGCATTATTTCTCCACAACGTACGCGCAACAACTGCACAACGAGCAGTTGCGCACGCAGAATTTGAAGAAACAAGCCGACAATCCGTAACATTTGTCCTGTTGCAGTTCGTTTGTTGTTGGTCTGTAGACTTGCCCCACCGGATCACGCGCCGGTTTCGCATATGGATTCCAGCATTGGACAATCTATGTGCAAGGAGTTTGGTTGCGGTGGGAAAGTCAGAACTGCGAGTTCGTCGGTTAATTTGTTTATATGCGATTTGGATCATCTTGAGCGCCGTCCTATTGGGACGGCTTTTTCTCGTGATGGTTTTTCCGCACGGCTTTCTCGCTGGCGCGGGCGGGATGTCTGTCCCGCGCTGGAAGCTCGACGCGGAGCACTTTGACGTCGAAATGACCAGCGACGCTCGCGGGCACATCGAGTTCGCGGACGGCCGGTTGTGGCAGGCAAAGGGGATGGCAGGTAGCGCTAAACAGTCGGCTGGACAGTCGATAGATGCGAAACCGTATGCCACGCCGCAAGCGATTGAGGCGCCTGATTCTGCGCATTCGGATTCTGCGCGCGGGTCGGTGGTGGCGCCGGAAATTGTCGGCGCTATCGGCTTGCCGGACGTCTGGCCGAAGGCTGGTAAGGCTGTGCCTGAACAAGGGCGATCCGGCCTCGAATACACATTTGACGCGTTATTGTCAGGGCGCAGACCGGGTCTCATCGGGCAAATCGTGCCACCGACGGGGGCAAGTGAGGTGCCATCCGAGATGGAACCGAATGCAACGTTCACGCTTACGCCGATTCCAGGTAAGAACGTGGTGACGACCATCGATGAGGACAAACAGCGCTATGCCGAACAGCTTCTGCGTGCCGCGGGTGTCGCGCACGCGAGCATGGTGTCCATCTCGCTGCCAGACGGCGACATATCGGTGTTGGCTTCGGCGAACCACCAGTTCAGCGACGCACTGCGCGCCATCGCGCCCGGTTCCGTGTTCAAATTGGTCACGGGTGCCGCTGCCTTGGAATCTCATACATACCGATCAGACACCCACTTTGTCTGCCGCGGCTTTCTTCGCGTCCCGCGCGTGCGGTTGCACTGCTGGCGCACGCACGGACGCCTCTCGCTGCGCGAGGCGATTGCCCAATCCTGTGACGTCGCATTCGCCGAGATGGGCATTCGGCTGGGCCGAACGGCGCTGGCCGTACAGGCACAGCGCTTTGG
Source organism: Alicyclobacillus acidoterrestris (assembly GCF_022674245.1). Classification (GTDB taxonomy): domain Bacteria; phylum Bacillota; class Bacilli; order Alicyclobacillales; family Alicyclobacillaceae; genus Alicyclobacillus; species Alicyclobacillus acidoterrestris. Next base: position 3,126,597 of record NZ_CP080467.1, on the reverse strand, counting down.
CCTCAACACGACTGGCCTCGTGCCATATGGCCGCGAGGAAATGATTCCGGGCGCAGATAAAGGTGTCGTTTACCGCCACAGCGGGGATGACGAAGGACTACTCGCGAACACGGCCATCGGTCAGGAGGACGTCCGCATAACTCCCCTGCAGGGCGCCTTGTTGGCGGCCACCCTTGCGGAGGACGGCAGGTATCACCGCGCACGGCTCGTTCGCGGCTTCTCCGACGCACAGGGTCGCTTCACGCCCTTTTACCTCCGCCGCGCCGACACGGCCGGCCTCGATGCCTGCTCCCCATATACCGCCTCTGTCCTGCGCGAGGGGATGTGGGCAGCGGTTCACGATCCGTCCGGCACCGCCTACCCCCTCCACACCTACCCCATTGCCGCCAAGACGGGCACGGCCGAGTTGCCGAACGGCCACGTCAACGCCTGGCTCATCGGCTATCAAGTCGATGCGTCCGGCACGCCCACCTCGGCGTTCGCCATCTGTGTCGCTGACGAACCGAGTGCGCAAGCACACGCGCACCTGTTCGCGCTGGCCAAAAAGTGGCTGGCGCCCGCTGCCGCCGCCCGGGAGGACCGGGCGCCGCAGGTGTGATGTGGTGCGGAGTGGCGGAGTGGCGGAGTGGCGGAGTGGCGGAGTGGCGGAGTGGCGGAGTGGCGGAGTGGCGGAGTGGCGGAGTGGCGGAGTGGCGGAGTGGCGGAGTGGCGGAGGAGTAGGGGCGGGCTTTGCGGGTGACTGCCGGCTTATTGGATAGGTCGGGCAGGAAGGGCAATTGGGGCCGTTGTTTGATTTTGTGGGTTTGTCCGGCGGATTTTGAGTTGACGATTCATTGGCATTTCGGGTTTCGGGTTTCGGGTTTCGGGCGGGGCGCTTGGTGTCTTAATAAGACATGACGCACTCGGACAAGCCACTTAAGGCATCAAAATTACCTTATATGGAGTCATTCCGCCGTGATCGAGCCAATTTCGCGAGATTAAGGTACTTTTCTTGTCTTAAATCCGGTTATTTCACAGAATAGTCACACATAAGACATGGGGAGTTGCCTTATCCTCCCGCGCTGCCCACGCCCCAATTCCGGCGCGAGGCAGATTCGGTGTCCACGCTGCATAAATTAGGCCGAAGTCCCTGCCAAAACGCATGACGGAGGTGGCGTAATTTGTCCAGCATTTTGGCACTGCTCGCATTGGTCCTCAAGGATGTTTCCGTTTTTGTGTCCTATGTGAAGAACGGTGCGTTTCCGAAGCCGTTGTCTGCGGATGAGGAACGCGCGGCGATTGCGGATTTGACGAGCGGCAGCGAAAGTGCGCGGGAGAGCGCGCGCAATTTGCTGATTGAGCACAATCTGCGGCTCGTGGCACACCTCGTGAAGAAGTATGAAATGTCGGGCGAAGACCCAGAGGATTTGATATCCATCGGCACCATTGGGCTGATTAAGGCGGTTGAGAGCTACAAGCAGGGCAAAGGTACGAAATTGGCGACGTACGCGGCTCGGTGTATCGAGAACGAGAACTCACTGACTACAGGGTGCTTTGCGTGTTCAATAGCCTCGCTCCGTAATGGAGCAGGGCTTGATGTATACTATATAGATCAGTTACGCTTGCGCCGTTTCCGGTGCTGGTGCCGGCTGTGTATCTTGCTTATTCGCATTGTCCAGTAATTGTGTGAACTCCTGCGCCTTCTTGAACGCTGGATCATCAGCAAACAACTTAGCGATGTCCGGTGCGTCCTTCAAAGCCTGCACAATTTCCTTCTCGGTCGCTTCCACGTTTTTCGGCAGATGTGCTTTGATAAACGCAATCGCGGCGGCCTGTTCAGATGGGCTTAATTCGTCGTACGTTTTACCGACAACGTGAATCACAGCCAGCGCATACTGTGCTAGCACGGACTTCTTTAGGTCATCCGTCGCTGTACTCAACTCATGATGCAGTTTAGCCTCAATTGTTTTTGCGATAGGTGTGTGTATCAACGCTTCGACACCTTTTTCGATTTCACCCTTTTCGCCATTCAAAAATGTCATCGATGCTTGGAACCATTTCGTCTTGCTGAATCCAAGCAATGTGCCGGCCACGCCAAATAGAACGACTGCATCATTTACTACACTCGCAACAATAGTCATATTATTTTGTCCTCCTTAAAATTTGCTTGTTTGGCTAGTCCCATCTGCATATGTCAACGTGACGGAAACTGGTTTCGCGTCAACGGAAGTGGTGACAAAGTTCCACGTACCATCGGATGTCTTGGTGGATTTGACGCCAGGGATAGCTGACCATATCACATAGGTCTTATCGTTGATGGCGTACGCATCGACTTTGGCACCATTTACTTGAGCGGTAATAGGGGTAGCTGCAACAGTCGATGAAGGGGAAGGTGCTGGTGATGGGGGAGTGGGGATGACAATGGATTTCAATGCGGCATCAATTGCGCTCCATGTTGCGGGTCCAACAATACCATCCACGGTTAACTTGTAGTCACTTTGGAACGACTTCACGCCGGATAGTGTATTTGGTCCAAAGTCACCATCTGCACTACCGACAACACTATAGCCAAGCCGTATCAGCGCAATCTGCAATTGTTGCACGACTGTACCAGTGCTACCATTTTGTACGGTTGGATTGGATGCGACGTTATCTTGTTGCACTGTGATTTCTGGCCATGCACCAGGTGAGGCGAATATCGCGTCTCTGTCAGCACTTATACCTGCTACGGTAACATCGTTTTGATATTGATAGCCATGCGCACCATTGAACAATTTGCCATTTGACCACGCGTATGTTTGGATAAACTTGTCGACATATCCTGATTTGAATAGCGCTGCAATCACATCATAGCTGCCGTACGCACCGACTAGGTAAGAACCGTTAACCGTCTCATATACAGACTTGAAATACGATTCAATAGCGGTCATATCCGATGTTTGTGCATCATAATCAACAGTGAAATAAATCGCCGCTGTCTTCGGAGCACCGAGATATGCCATTTCCGTCATTGCTTGTTTTGCGTCAGCAATGCCTTGCGTCGCGGAAAAATATGCCGCACTTGTCGGACTGGATTCCCAAAACAAAATCACCGATAATCCCGCGTCGTGTATTGATTTCAATTCATCAGGTGTGATCGTTTTTGTCCAACTCGTCGTTTTGGCACCAAGATACCGTCCGATTGTCTTAATGCCACTTGATTTCAGCGACTGCACATTTGCCGCCGTTAGACGCGTCGCACAATCAATATGGTTCAATTGGGTCACTCCTTGTGGAGATGGTGATGGAGTGGGTTGTGGTTGATTGACTGTAATCGTGCCTGTTGATGTTGCGGGCATATCGCCATACGGATCGAGGAAAGTTGCCACACACGTAATTGTGTCTGCTGATGGTGGTGTAAATGTCATACTAAACTTTCCGTTGGTATCACTTGTTAATGTCGCAGCAATCAGCGCACCATTTGCATCGTCAAATTCATACGACACGGATGCGTTTGGATATGGTTGGCCATTGCACAAAGTTTGACCATTTACTGTGATTGATTGCCCAACTGTAATAGACGTGGCTGATGGCGTAACGGTGATTGTATAGTTATCGGTAATTGGTTTGACGAACGGCGTCGGCAGGGGTTGTGGTTGAAGTGGTTTCCCGTTGTCAGGCGTGCCAGCTACAGCATCAAACATGTATTGATTGAAGAAATCATATGGAATCCAGAAACAACCGGCAAGCGATGTATCGTTATGAATACCCCACGTCGATCCCCATTGATTCAGCGCTAATAGAGCCTGTAGATTGTCGTCGTATCCAATCAGATTAATCATATGGCCGCCAAGTGAATTAGTCGGATCAGCAGGCATACCCATCCAACCTGTTGCAGCACACAATCCACTTTCTAACTCGGCGAACACTTCCATGCCAACCATCACAGGCATACCTTGTGCAATCGCATCTTTCACGTTGTTCAAGTCCGTGCCAACATAATAGGCTTGCGTTGGCAACAATTTTAGCGATGCATCCCAATCGTTCGGTGGTGCCTGTGTAAAGTCCTTCGCGTAATTTGGATCGTATGGGTCATCAGCTTCTGGCATCGCACCGTACGTTTCTAACACCTGTACGGCCTCTTGCATTGTTGCGCCACTATCAGAGGACACAGTGCCATTCAGTACGCGTTCCTCGTAATAATCAGCCAACTCGCTTAACCGTTCATACGCGCCACCACCAAGCACGTGCAACGCCATACGCCATTGTGTTGACGCAAACGCAGAACATGCACCGAGTGATTCCTGGTTAAGTATTGGGCCGTACAACGCACGATTGTTGGCACGAGGCGGGAGTGTTTTTCCACTGTTCACGTAGGTTTGCCATATAGTAGGAGTGGTAGACGATGACGGGGCGACATTGTACAAATACTTAGCCATCACATCGACTCCTTATTTTTCACATCTTCAATTGTTCCGGCTTCCGTTTCGCCTTCTTGTGGTACGGGATTTTCTACACATAACTTTTGAGCAATCCAAACGGGGAATGTGATTTCGTGGATACCTGTACCTGTGCCGCCATTTGCATGGTCGACGCCCGTGTGATGGTGCGCACACAAGACCATCGCATTGCGTATATCATCAGGAGACGTGATTGGCTTATTTCGTAGCAATCGTCCATAGCCATACACATCGAACGTTTCAACAAATTCCTTTAACGCATCGTAATCGCCGATATTACCGAGTGACCATTCCAGCCCATAATGGTGCACTTGTAGGTTGTCAGTCGAACCGCATACCCAACACTTGTAATGACCATCCTCCTTCAATCGCTGTTTTGTGCGTCTAAATTCAGACGATTCGCTACGTTTAACGTGATCGGGTGTAATGACCATTTCATGTAGCGTACGTGTTTCGGCATGTGCCTGTACTATATGTTTATCTGTCATTCTGTCGATCTACCTTCTCGTGGAGTGCGGCGTGTCGTTCCGCTAATTTGTCATGCTTGAGGTGTAAATGTAGAAGGGATTGTTTGAGATGGGATATTTCGTTGCGTAATTCGCGGTCATGTTGAGTATAAAAATACCAGAATCCATATGCCATACCGATTATAGACACGTTTTGTATCACATTTGCCCATGTATCGAGTCCGAACACGAACAAACCGATTAAATCAAGTATGACGACGACATAGAATGCTGGATGTTTGAAAAATTGCATCGCTTCACCTCACTTCCACAAGTGCGATACGACATCACCTAAAATAACGATGATGAATCCAAGCAAAGCAATCGCACCAGCCAAATACCATCTCCACGCTGTCAGTGAATCAACTTTCTTTTCCAGTTTGTCGAGACGAGAATCTTGCGCATCGTCACGTTCATTACGATGTTGCACCATCAACATAATCTGATCGCGTGGCACAAATCGTTCGGATACTTTGCTTATTTCCTGTATAACGGACGCTAATGATGTTTTCATGTCAACATTTTGTTCGCGTATCGTATCCTTGATTTCAACAACATCATCACGCAATCCGTTGACTTGCTCTTCAATACGCGCCAATTTTTCGTTATCCATATTCCACCTAATTCACTTCGAAATCTGCAATAGCCAAATAAACATCTTGCGGAGATACATTGCCGCTTAGGTTGATATAGTGTGCGGCTCTGAAATACTCTGCGACAACAGTGCTACATATCTTTCTATATCGTTCGCTACGTTTTACCATTGCAACAGGCAAATGGACAATGTTATGCGTGGAATATCGCAGTGCGTCATCAACAATGAGTAGCCAATCATACCGCTGTCCTTCGAGGGATTTTACATACGATAATCCATCACGAATATTGCGAGGTAAAATAGGAGGACGATATACGTCGAATGTGCCACCGTTGTCAATAGGCGCGATTGCAACCTGATTACCATTTGCTTCAATTTTTTCTTTATCATTTAGCGCAATTGCTACGTGATAATAAATCGGCGAACGCTGTCCATCTTCAAAGTATTCGCCAATATCAATGAGGTGAGTGAGGAATGTAGGTGGATTGCGATAGAGGAGGATATCACCTGGTAATATTATTATAGTTATCACGACCTTACCATTTAATTAACTAATTCAGGTTGTCGGCGCAGGAAGGGGCGTATACGCTGTTGGCGTCCAGACGATAGCTTGTACATCACTCGGTGACTGCGCTTGTGCAATTTGGTTAAGTAACGCTAGTTTCTGATTGCGATTCCCCAAAACAAAATTTTGGGCGTCGGTGATAAGTTGGTCAGCTTGCGTCTGATTGAAAGTCATGTGGGTACCCGCCGCGTCCAAAACTGGCACACCGTCAGGCGGGAACTGATTTGCAAGGATGACGGAACGCAACATCAGTAACTCGTCGATCGTGTCGCTATCCGCTGGATATGTGCGACTTGTTCCATCTGCAAATGAAACGAATCCCTGTGCGAGCGTGTCATTGTAGCCTTGGGTGATCAGGCTTGATTGAGCGGTTTGTGCAAGCGCTAATTGTTCGGCCTCAGACAACGGTGTAAACGTCAACGTCCCTGTCGCGGTTGGTACGGTGTACTTTTGGCCGGCGACAATATTGGTGATGGTGTATGTGCCAGGGAGGTTGTTCGGATTCGCGGCGCTAACTGCTGCGTCGTCGATGTAGATAGCATAGTCAGCACCCGATGGCAGGTGTGTGATGCCTGTTAAGTCGCTCCCGCTTGTGCCGCCGATGATTGTACCGGATGATGATGTGTAGTAGATCATAACCGCGCCTCCAACTGTGTTATCTTCTCTCGTAACTCTGCGATTGTTTTATCTCGCTCCTTTACGGTTGCGAGTAAATCCAATGCGTCCGTATTTGTATGTTTACGCGCCCACATTACCGCTGTAAATCGTTCTAACTCCTTAATCTCGTCTTCGGTTAAAACTCGTCCTTCATACTCCATTTCGTTCACTCCTTACGTTTGAACTTATCTTACTATTTTACTGTGGGAAGATGATTAGAGATGCGTCGGAAAACACTACAGAACCACCATTTGAACTACCTGCAACACCGTAGGTGTGGCCTGGAGTCAAGTTGAATTTACCCGAACGAATTACCGTAAGGGTAGTGCTCGTCGTTGATACTTGCGATCCACTAATGGCGGTTTCTGAATTTGACATGTCAATGAGGTTTGCCGATGCTGTATATGACGTACTTGATGACCGTACTGTAGTCTCAAGCGCAAACTGCATTTGCAGTGGCCAATTAGAACTAAGCGTAAACAATGACTGATTTGAAGTCGCTGGAGAATCACTATTCAATCCAGCACCGTCGCCTAGGGCATTTCCTGAAGAGGTGTTGCTTACGGTAGTCCCATCCGCCCACCACAACGGTATTTTCGTTTCCGCTATTCCGCTACCTGGTGTCATACTCATCGTCGCAAGGTCGATATATCGCATGTGACCACCTCCCTATGACGCCAATGCGACGAGATGGGCTTTTGTAATTTGGGCAGCAGTAGTACCCCAAACGGTAAGCCCAAAAGAGTGACCGGTGACGAGAGTAAAACTTCCCGATCTCATTAGTGTCGGAGAGGTTGAACCTGTTGAAATTGAAGAATTGTTTACTAATGACCCTAATGTCATGTCATACAATCCAATGTTTGCGGAAAAACCACTCGCATGAGCTTCCATAGATACTTCAAGTGCAAATTTTTGAGATGAAGACCAAGTTGAACTAAGCGTAATAAGACTTCCTGCTGACCCTACGTTATTGCCTGCGACGGTTGACCCCTTGGGTATAAAATCTGCGCCTGCGGAAGCACCTGAGTTAGAACTTGTTCCGACACTGTACACCCACAACGGTATATACGCTTCCTTCAACGTGTTCCCATTTGGATTCGCCAAGCTGATGCTCGCCAAGTCAAATGGCGAAGTCGTTGGTGATGGTGGGAAGATGATGAGGGAGATGTCGGTGATATCTAGTGATGTGCTTCCTACATATGACACAAACTGTATTCCGTATGTGTGACCAGGAGTCAGAGTGAGTTTACCAGACCGGACAACGTTGAAGATTCCGGAAGTGCCCATGAAAGTTTGTTGAGAATTCGCCACAGCAGAGTTTGTTGTTGCATCATATAACTGAAATGTTGCCGATGTCCCAGCCGCTAAGCGGCCACAATATTCAAGTGCGAATGTCGTTCCACTGGGCCAGTTCGAGTTTAGAGTGAATAATTCGTTCATTGAACTAGGAGATAGATTCATACTTATATTAGCCCCCGAACCTGTAACTCCTTTTGCAATGAAGGAATTATCTTCTTGACCACCATATCCAAGCCTTGTAAAACTCCCACTGTACCACCACAACGGATAATACAATTCAGGGAACGTCGGAGCTTGATTGAGCGATGCTAACGCCACGTCACCATTCCATTGACGAGATAATCCCATATTACATCACCCCCATCATTGGATTTCGACGCCGGAAATTGTGCAATATATACCTGCGGCAGATGCGAAACCTTGGATTACGGAATTAGCTGGTAACATCGTATTGAGGCCGCTGATTATCTTAGTATCGAAACCGTTGATTGTGACATTGGGTATAAACGGGTATTGATTACTGCTGTTTGGCCCGATAGTAATGCTTGCGGTTACAGATGATGACATATTATTGGATAAAACAATTTCTTTTACATAAGCAGTCGCTGAACCCGCCGATCCTGAACTTCCGCTAGTTCCCGCTGTTGTTGATGTTACATTAGAGGATGCCGCAGGTGCTGTATACAAAGTGGTTACAGATGATGTACTTAACTGACCTTGATAGAACTGCCGCCCACTTGCTGTTGCTCCTGATAAAACTGTCACGATGATTCCTCCTTCGTTTACCCTATCCACGCCATAGGATTAGTGAGTGGACTATACCCTTGTACAGTGACCGCGCCTGTTTGACCGTTTACGCTGAGTACACCTGTATTTGTAATGGTGTCGCTATTTCCATTTGCCGTAATTTCAATTCCTGTACCAGCCACGATATTTCCGATGGGCAAATTTGTCAATTGTGAACCATCGCCAATGAATTTTTGCGCCTGTACATTTCCACCGAATACCACATTGTCTGTAGTACCAAACATATTTACAATTGTCGGTCGCACATTAGTTACCGATGCGATATTGCCGGATGAATCGGTTTCAACTTGTGCGATTGGTACATATCCAGATTTGATAGAATGCGATAACCCAAATGAGGTTGTCCCGTCGCTGTTGTAATCGAGGTAGTATGTTGTGGAGGCAGTGGTCGTAACGAATTGCCCATTTTGTGACGCAGCAAACGATACACGTTGACCATCTGCAAAATAGATATCAGCAGCCGTAACGTCTAGTTGATTGTGTACACTCGAATTTGCTGTTGGGATACCACCACTAAGCACCGTTGATGTGCTACCGAACAAATCAGCGACAATTTCATTTACATAGTCAGGTTGTACGGCTGGTATGTTCTGGATCTGACTACCATCCACATTTAACGGTACGCGTGTACGTCTATCGATTACGTCAGATAACGACACAGAAGTTTGGTTGGCCGCGATATTAACTGCATACAATTTAACAAATCCACTATCTGCACCAGGTTCAATCGGAGTAGACGACGGCACACCTTGCTTAATTTGTATAATTGGGCTACCTGTTGTGGTATTCGTTGCGTCAGTAGTTGCTGAATATCCAACTTCAATGATGTCAATACGCGGATTAGTTGGATCGGCAGTTGCGAATGTCAAAGTTATAGTAGACGAACTATCATTGTTAATACGGTATCCATTTACCCATGCGGTGCCAGCCCCGATATATACGTTCATACTAGGTGGGTTATCGAATGTGATAGGGAAATCGGTTAAGTTGACAACACCTGCACCGAAAAAGTCAGCATCCCGCGCAACGAAATCCGTTGATTTATATTTAACGTTATCGAAAAATGTTATATTAAGCGCCACATATTCACCGCCTTACGCAACCAAATTGCCGATTATGTTGATATTTCCACCGGACACTTCATTGATATATCCGAGTACGTTTACCAATCCCGTAACGTCGAATTTATATAATCCAAATGACGTGATGGATTGAACACTTGATAGCCCGTTTAAGTTGACGCCTGTTAATGGATAATATGTTGTGCTGTCCAATCTCCCTTGAATTTCGATGTTGAAACTAGATGCCGTCCCATACACCTCGACAACCAATGTGCGCATACTGTTTGTTGGTTGTGGGGATTGTGGACCAGTTACAAGTGAGTTTGTGGCTAAAATGACTTGTTCAACATTACATGTGCTAAGTGATGTGGGGAAGGGGTTTGTTGAACTAATAACGGTTACTCCATCAGCACCGTACATTACGGTAGGAATGAAGAAGTTGTTCCCATCTGCTGTCGGACGAACGGCACCTGCTTTACCATTCGCATCGACTGGAAATTTATATCCCATATTTCACCACCTAAGATTCAGTCATTGTGAGAGTTGCCATGCCACTATTGCCATCAAATATAAAATTAGCCGTACTACGTGCAGGCTTAGCATTGTTGACGGCATTGATTAGATCTTGCTGGTTGTATGACACATTGTTGGGGTTGTGTACTGTGACTAGAAACGAAAATGCCTCACCCGATGGCGCGAATCCGAACTGTCCCATGATGGATACGCCCATTGTAAATCCATCTGGCCCATACTCAAATATGTCAGGATCAACGCCCGTAAACGCACGCACAACAGATTTGATATTGTCCACCGTTGGGCCAGACGCATATGTTGGTAGTTCAGCTAGAATACGAGCACGATAAGAGTCATCTGATTCCTTGTATCGACGTGGGATACCCCAATCCTTACCTTGCAAATCAAGATACTCACCAGTCGCAGATGTTACGCTTCCGATATTGTTGGCCAAATTTATTTGTGCGGGGTCTACATTATCAAGTGCAGCACCAACGCCACCGAGTATTTGATATAGCGTGGAAGTGGTGGATGTCGTAAATATATTGGTCAGTCGTTTGAGCAAATTTTGCAATTGTATACTCATGAACCTGTCACCTGTACATTACCGACGATAGGTAGTTGAGACTGTGTAAACGTAATATCAGATGACGGTACGGTTGGGGCAGCGGCGTTGGCAACACCAGTTACACCCAATGCAACAGCCTGTAGTTGACTGACATACAATGTACCATTTATACCACCACCAATGCCAAGTCCACTGATATAATTTTCAATCGCAGTTTGGACTTGCACAGCCGTCTCGTCTGGATCGTATCCAGCGGTAGCCTTAATCGTCATTGTTACATCAACTGATACAGGTGATGGTGCAAAAACTTTAGCGTCATCAGTGATCACACGTCCCGCATCAATAACTGTTTGCGTATTTGCGATAATAGTGTCTGATGGAACCGTGTTACCGTCGCCAACAATGTAAATATCGACTGTGCCTGGTCCACGTCCTTGCGGTACCACCAATGCAGATGACACGCCAGTGACAGATTCAGCCGTTGATGTATACCAATTTGTCGTCGATATTGACAATCCTTTGAATGCAGCCAAAGCACGTGCCCGTAAAGCATCATCTGTTTCCGTATCAATCGCAGGCGTACCGTTAGATGAATCATCGAACTCGACGCCATCTATACCTGGTACTGCACTAGCCCATAGCAATTGTGTGCCAACTGCGATGTTTCCTTGCGTTCCTGCGACCGTACATGTGACGGGAATATTAACCTTTGTCGATCCAATGGGCAATTGCGTATCCGTATCAACTGTATATGTTATTCCTGTGCCACTCGAATCTGGTTGAGTGGTAATAAGTGAACCAGCGGGAATTGTGATGATGGATTGGCTTGGCACTTCTTTCGTCGCAACGAATGTCCATTGTGCATATGTGGCTTGTTTACGGGTGATGCCGAAATCATTGGCTTTATTGTCTAAGTTAGTGCCTGTAGCTGTCGCAAGATACGCCTGTTGTTGCGCGACGGATATGGCTGTCGTCAATTCATCTACGACGGAGGCAATCGCGGCAAGTATGACGCCAATTACGCTCGACGAAGAATAGTCTGTTATTTTCTTCCCGATTGATGCAAGGCCAGATTGAATAAAAGAAACCATGGTGCTTAAAGCATCAGAAAAATTAATATGTTCCACCTCCAATCGGCACAGTAGTAGAAACGTCGCCGTATCCAGCTACAGTCACATTCACACTCACAAAAAAACGCATCGTACCATCGTTCGGATCTGTGACATTTATGCTATTGATTTGTTGCACACGAGGATCGACGCTTAGAGCATCGGATACATACTGTTGAATCAATGCGATATTGGTTGGATTAAGTGGTTCGTCAATGGTTGTACCGAGTTCGCTGCCAAGGTCATCACCGAATATGTACGTGTCGGGAATCGTGCCAATTCGCACACGTATCATTTGTTTGATATTGTCGTTGTTGGTGGAGGTGGATATATCACCTTGTGTAGTAATCACCAAATCACCATTGGAATCGAGTGTTAAGTCAGTTCCAGAGGGGTCAGTGGGGTCAAGTGGGGGAGTGGTATAGTTCACGTTCTGCGTTTCACCACCTTATGCTTTTACATTTGGCGCGCCTGATGTAATGGTGCCGGTATATGTTGTGCCACCGATATCAACCTGTACATTGTCACCGACACGTGCAATTTTGGCTGTGCCATCATTGAATACGACATCTTTACCCGATGCAGACGACACTTTCACTTCGCCATCACTAGTGATATAAATTTGTGCGCCAGATTTGTGTTGCAGCACTACGTCATCGACATCGGATATGGTTGGTGGCGCATCTTCATCGTTATATACACAACACGCAACAACGCCATTGTTGATATCACCTAAATCGAATATCACCTTGACCGTCATGCCTTCGGGCGGTACAGCAAGGAATCCGTAGCCTGGACCAGCATACATTGTGCCGATGCGTATCCAGCCAGTTTCGATATTGTACGGTTGCAACATCACCTTGACCGATGGAGGACTTATAGAACGTGATGTGACTGTGCCTTCGCATACATAACATCGAGCATTGTGGGATTGTTCGGCTATATTGCGCATCTGTTGAAATAAATCTCGATTAGATAACATTTAATCACCGCCAGGATCAGAGGGGAGGAGAAGATTGCTAAATGTAACATCTATTCCATAAAACCCTGTTGTTCCGTTTTGATTTGTAAATGTATGTGTTGCCTTAGTAGGCCAAAATGTTACACCATCTATGCCCTTACCAACACTCTTGAATTGCACAGGTTGGTATTCGTTAATGATTGGATTCCCGTAGGAAGTAAATTCTCCAGTTATTTCAGTCATCGATAATTGCTGGAGAATAGACTCCGCGCGTTGAGTTGCTTGTTGTTTCGTCAGTCCAGGCACATAGTACGTTTCTTGATATGCTGCACGTTGGTTGATATTCGTGCCTACACGCGGGATATACCCAGAAGGTTGCTCGGCTGTGCCGCTAATACGAGTTTTTTTACCAGGTTGCCAACTATATACGGTAACTTTAATATCGCGACTAGCATGTGGCGCACGAGATAATGTTAACGAATATATATTTTCTCCCCACGTGTAAACAACGGGTTTAGATGCAACCAGTTTTGATTGAGGACCAAAAAACAATGTGTTGCCGCTAACATTCGCGATAAACCCCTCTTGATTCGCAAGGAACATAATTAAATCCCATTGCGACTGACTGGACGTGAGTGATGTGTTATCGTTTTTGTAGTATGTTCCTGCCGTTGTATATGTCGGAGTAATTTGCGTCGACAAACCGTGTTGTTCGGCCAGAGTTGATACAATTGCAGACGAGGTTAAATTAGGATATTTATTTGTCATATCCGTATCCATAAATGGCGCAATTTGATTACGTCCCTGCAATTCCGCGTAATATCCTTCTGTGGTATTTTGCGCGGACAAATATACGTCTAATGTATCCATATATCCGTACATAATTCTTGTTAAATCTGAGGTGTTATAGGATGATGGGTCATCTGGGTAGCCGACATATATTTCGACCAATATATCTGGATTAGCAAACAAATCAGACTCGAAATCAGGTGTCAGCGCCAATTCTGTTGTTCCCGCTAATTCTGATAAAATCCGAAATGGGACGTCTAATGTAAAGGAATCCGCAGCGCCATATCCATTTAAGTCAACAGACCAAGTGTGAAACGGGACACGCACACCGTTCAACAATACGATGCTACACGGTTGACTATACTGAAATGTGCCAAATGTACTCACGGTATAATCAACACCGTCCCAACCTGTATGACCGATGGATTTTTAATATTGTTAGCTGTCACTATTTTTGTATATTGACTACCGTCGCCATAGAATTTTTGCGCAATTCCCCATAAGGTATCGCCCGACTTGACTGTGTATTTTTGCTGTACTTTATCTGATTGAGCGGAGGATACAGACGAGGGAGATGAGGAACTAGATGATGCTGCCGATGACGAAGAATATATAACAGCGTCAGAATTCGCACTATCAATCGGCTCCAACGATATATCATAATCAATTTGGTAGTCATTGTAGTACGTGGGATGGAACATAGTAATAAGTACGTATCGAGGAGAAAATCCAGGCGCCGTCAATAACACTGGTTGTTTTTTCATCCACATGTCATTAATTTTGTTCATTTTTGATACGGCACCTTGATACATGAACGTACCCTGCAATGATATAGTGTCGAGAAAATTCCCTAGCAATTGAACAGATTTTCGTCCGCCAGGAAATTGTTGAATGGATGTTAATGATGTGCCGCCCATTTGAATTGAGGTTGGATAATCATCAACTGAAAAAGTGAAATTGCCTAGCTTGAGCAATATACATCACCTCATCAATGGCTAGGCGCTAATTTGTTTGGTGCATACGTGTTCGATCTCGTGTTGATTGCAGCAGCATTTCCTAATTGCTTAACAACATGTGTAGCCACTGTTTTTGGGTCTCCAGCACCATTTACATTAACGGTCACATTGGAGTGGCTTGTTGTCGACATTGATCCAGTAGGTATCGATGGAGTTGATGGTGTGCTTGCCGATGATCCATTCCACAGCCCAAGCCAATGAAGCGCGTTTTTGATATGATTACCAATATTGTCGAAGAATTTCCCGATACCAGACCAATGCGCAATGATTTGTGCTGGAATCGCAATAAACGGAGCCAATAGATCGAGGACAAATTGAATATTCGTTCCGAGATTTTTATACCATTGCCACGCTTTTTGAAGCCACGCAATAACATTTTTCCAATGTGTAATCAGTAAAACTATACCAGTGCTTAGCAGCGCTATTAATCCGATGATAGCGCCAATAGGGTTCGCATCCATAGCTGCATTTAACGCCCATTGTGCCGCAGACCAAGCCATCGTTGCGATACGAATGGCGATAATAGTTGACCGCCACATCACAAACAGTGCAACTCTACCAGCAAACACTGCCATACGAATGATGAACTGCCCTAATGCTGAATTTGCCAATTTAATAGCAACCGCTACAGCCTTCCACGCGGCAATAGCAGCAGCCAATCCCTTTGTCCAATCAGGAATCTGAAATTTTGTTGTTTGCGTCCATCCCATTTGCTTCCCATTTGGACCACGATTCATTTGCTCTGTTGTGTACTCGAACCCTGTAGCCATGAGCACCTTATTTAAGCCATTAGTAATGGTTGGCAATTGGGATTTAAACCAAGATAACACTTTTTGCGTTTTCTGTTGTATGCCGCCAAAATTCGATGTCCAAGCCTTGTACAACAGATATGACACGGCGACAAGAGGGAGAACACTGGTCATAGCTCCACTGGCAGCAATTCCTACGACACGCAACATTGCAGAGAATCCGCCTAGCGCATTAATAAATCTCAATGCACCAGCCATAGCCATCAATGTACCACTCAACGCCAAAAACGCTGATACAACGGTCATAGTAATTGCAGCAAGTTTAACCAGCCCAGGATGAGCGATTGACCATTTGAGCAATGCGCCTGTTATTTTGTTTGTCACAGTCAATATCTTCGTGAACAACGGTAATAATTGTTGTCCAAGCACTTGAGCCAAATCTTCAAATGTGGTTTGCGCCTGTTTCGCTTGTCCGAAAAATGATTTGTTGTACTGTTGTTGGATACTATCGACCGATGCAGAATTATTGACTTGTTGTTGAATAATCGCGTATTGTTCTGCTGCTCCGCCATTTTTACCCGATATCAAACTTTGTGCAACACGCATACCTTGAATACCGAATATCGTTTTCAATAATGAGTTTTCAGTAGTTGCATTCCCGCCAAATCGCTTATTGAAATCACTCATCACTTTTATCGCATTTTGCATACCAAGAAAATTACCCTTGGCATCTGTAAATGCACTATGACCATTCACTATGAATCCAGCCGTTTGCATTGCCTTAGCCGCAGCAGCACTTGCATTACCAGTCATGCGCAACAAGAAATCATTGAACGATGAACCAAGCGAGCGGCCGTTGCCGCCAACACCCATACGTTGCAAGAACATTTCATCCATCAACGCAGAGTTTGCGGATATTCCCGTATGTGATGCCGTGTTTGAAAAATATCGGAACTGGTTGGCGAATTGATCGATAGTGGTATGTGTGTGCATCAATGCAGCATTGAGAGTATTGAGGAATGGCTTGAGTTGCTGCACCGTGTACAATTGGTACGTATGCGCCATTCCCACTGCATCCGATACACTAGTGTCAGGATTTTCTTGTCCGTTAGTGGAAACATATCGAGCATCCGCAAATTTAATAAACTCATCACTGAATGATTTGTTGAATATCATCGAGTTTGTGAGTCCAGCCTGCGACATATCCTTGTACAAATTTGCCGTTTGAACAGCACTAAATGCAGTTTGGATACCTTGAGTCATCGACATGTTGGTCAGTTCTTGCTGTTGTTGTTTTGTCAATTTCATTGCAGTCGATACGCCAAGAATGGCATTCTGCAATTTACCAGCCGATTCCGCAGCTTTAACCAGTCCAGCAGCCATTCCAGCTCCAACCGCAGCCATACCAGTACCAACTGCCATCATAGCCTTAGATTGCATCATCTTTTTTTGCGTTGCATCGAATTGTTTCGAATACTGTTCCGACAATTTAGCCATTTGTTTGAACATCGATGTGTAATGATCGACAGCACGTATCTCAACAAATAATTCGAATGCCGATTCCATGCCGGCCATTAAATCACCTCAATAAAAAAGACCGCCTAATGGCGGCCATCACGTTACTGTCAACTGTCGTCATTTAAAACGGATCGCGGTTCCGTATCCATAAATTCCAGCATTGTTATACTGTATTATCCGAAACCCAACAACTGCGTCAGCGCCTAACGACTCAGCTTCTTTGCTTATCGCATTTGTAACTTCTGAAAATTTTGCTCTTGTTGTGGGAGTGGGCCAAAATTTTTCGGCGGTTACTAAACCGATAACTTCGTAATCTTTTCCGTGATAATCGTCAGTTGTAACAATCGGAAGTAACTCGGATGCATCGTTAGTCTTTTTACCTTTACCAAACATAACCATCGCCTCGTGTGATTTGATACTAACGTTATATCACATTTTATAAACAATTATGTCATCCGTGCACAATAAAACCACGCATAAACTTGCGTGGATCGATCTACACAGATTACTTTTTCTTCATTTCTTCATCGATTTGTTTCTTAATGCGCGCTCGCACACGTAACATAGCGATGCGTTCAGAAGAACTTAATTTCATCACTTCATCATATGTCATCGATTCATAAGAAATTGCTACAGCTTGCACAAATGCGGGGCACATCATTAACATACCAATCGTGGACTCGCAATTGTGCTTTAAGCTAAAGGGTTATCTGGATTCGCCTCGAAATTCATCTCAGCATATTTCAACAAAATCTTGTTCATATCTTTCGTTTTAAATTGTCTAGCCAAATTCACAAATGTCTCATAATTGTTCATAATAGGGGCTGGTTGATTATCAATAGATTCAATACATTTTAAAGCATTTGCCTGCATCAAAATAGTTTGTCCAGCGCCCTGCAAACTAACCTTATCGCCCAACATTCTTGCTACAGCGATATCGTCTGCGCCAGTAGATTCTCGCATGGCAACGATACGTCCATCGCTCAGTTTAATCTCATTGCTCATTAATTCACGTTCATCAGCCATTTATATATTCCTCCATATGTAAGCCACCCTTGATGGATGGCAAAAATTAACCTTGTACACGCGTTTGTGCATCACCTGTAAATTTCCAAGTAATTTCACTATTGGCGGCGCTAATATCTTTCTCAAATCCATACAATACTGTATCAGGGTATACCCACGTTTCGATAGAACCATCATAATATTCAATTGTTTCGGTTACTCGAAAACGCATATTGGCCGCCCCACTAAGTGCTGATTGATCGATTTGATACACGATATCATCGTACGAATGATCGACTATGGCACCACCAAAACTCAATGTCCACCCTTCGTAAATATCTTGTGTACGTTGACCAACTTGTCCAAGCGGTTGATACTGTTTTTGACTGGATTTACGTGTGGCAGTAAACGAATCACATTCAGCAAACGTTACGTAACCACCTGTAGATGTATTATACAAAGCTATAGTTGCCGATGATCCGAGTACGCGATCCTTGGCAAATCTCTGAAGATTTAATTTGACCATACTTTTTTATATCAGCCCTTTACGAATTGGATACGGAAGAAGTGGTGGTTACAACTCCGGCGGCAATCGTTGTGCGGAATAAGAGGAATCTGTTCATATTGAATAATTGAACACGAGTATCAATGATAGTCATATCATTGTCGGTCACAGAAGGAGGGTTGTTTTTTGTATCGCACTGTACACTATAAGCCTGGATCATAGGTTCTCCGGCTTCGTTGTTTTCCCCAAGAAGAGGGTCTAAGAACGCGGACACTGTGTGCTGTTGTTGGTCGAGCAAGCCACCAGTAGTCGTCGTAATTGGTTCGTCCACATATTGACCTAGCGAAGTTTCGACGGATTCCACGATAAAATCGTCCATACGCCGACGATAAACTGGACGAAGTTGTGGATTGGCGTTTTGGCTCAATGTTTGACCAGAGAAACACCCGATACCACCGCGAGGAATTGTTACGCCGATTGGCACAACACGAGCCGATGGGTCCATTGCTTTCTGGATGTCATCAGATGAAACGGGAAATTCTGGTCCAGAGGTATATGCAAGATTTTTATTACCAGGGGATTGATGAGGATACAGCGTTGCAACAAGTCCAACCCAATGTCCCGTTGGAGCGACCGTCAGTGTTTGTTGTAAGTCGTCCACATACATCTGCTGCCACGGCCAACAATACACTAAACGATCACTGTCGATATTGGCTGTTTCAGTGATAGCTTGAGTAATTGTATTGCCCTGAGCACCGCATATTGCAGCCATACACTTATTATTTTCGCAAAATGTTTCTAGTGCTGATACAGTATTGCTATCGGAACAAGCAATATTCGCCAAGAAAACTATGTTGACGGCAGGTGTTGTTCCAGATAATGCTTGCAAACCTGTATTCGGGCTTGTTGTACCAACATAATCGGAAACTGTTGGCGTGCTTCCATTAGCGCCACCGGATAGAGGATATTCGCCATTTACAGGTAGGTTGGTGTTTGGCGTTTCAGGTTGTGAGAATGTCACAATTTGCGATGTAATGGAAGACAGCAACGTTGCACCTGTAACTGTGGAAGTTGTGGCCAAGTTATCCCACACTTCGCTCGTATCGCCATCTTCAATAGTCAATTTGAATGTTCCTGTTTTAGTGCCGGACGAAACAGTGATCGTCGCGGAGTTGCCACCTGTACCAACGGAATTATATGTGGCGGTAAACACTTCGGATGACGTAGATTCGCTGTCGTTGATGGTTACACTTGCAGCAGTAGCACCAGAACCAACAATGCGAACCACTTGAAACTCACTGGCACCTTGTCCAATAGCCGATAATGCACCAATGTATCCTGTAAGACTTGGATCGGCACCACCAAAGATATTTTCCAAATCATCAAGAGAGAGGATATGGGTAGGTGTATTGACTGGGCCTTTGCTAAAAGTACCTACAATTCCCCATATGCCGGTTGAAATACCTTGTACTTGTAAGGGTGGCTGTTCATCGATGTTATATACTCCATCGACTGTATAAGCATTAGCCATTAATTAACCTCCTTGGGGACTAACATCAATATTGAACTGCTGTGTCTTATTCGGATGCGCGACATACCCATCAAGCACACGAGCAGAAACTTCAAAAGTTAAATCTCGCTGATAATAGTTGTCGATACCAGATATCAGGTGGTCGTCTTTTAATAAAAAACGTGCTGTATCAACCGCGTTAATGGGGAGTTGGATAGTGTTCACAAGGAATTGCTTGATCGCCCACCCAATGTCTAATTGTTGTTGGGGATCGGTTGTAATGAGGGATAATTGCAATAGATACGTGATGCGTTCACGCTCATAGTAGACATTGAATGTGCCGTCTTCATTTTCAACCGTTGCGTATACCAGATTGCGGCTAGTCATCGACTTGGCGGTTTGAGAAACGTTGACCAAAAACACACTCGGCAAATTTGCACCTGTATTCTCAAGCCATTTAGGATCGGGCCAACCAATCCATACTCCCTTTAAACTAGGGCACAATGCCATCAATGCTTGTTCTAACGCACCGTGTATGGCATCAAGCGGATCGGTCGACAGGATTGGATCGTTTGGTATCATTTGAACCAACTCACCATCCCTAATCCAATAGCTTCTCGCATTGTCTTGTTAATCCATCCCGTTTCCTGATATAGTGCTGGCCTAAGAAATGGTCGAGGTGGCAATACACTGTTTTTCCGTACAGCGCCGTATTCGTGATATACACCCAGCATATTGTTTGTGCCTACATAAGCCGTTAGAGATACATCCTCAACTTTGATTTCGATTGAATCACGGAGTTTCGTCGCACTATTGGCTGCTGCATCACGACTTTCACGTTTGAAATACGCGCCGATAAGAGGGTCATCACCAGAAGCGCCTGCTGCAATTTTTTCAATGACATAATCTCTATTCAATAAAGCCCAAGCCTGAAATGGTCCATATGCTGGCTGGTATTCACTAAACTTACCTTTGGCTGTTTTCTGTACCTGTTGCGCAGATTCCTTCAACGCTTTCTGAACAGCCGCATCTACAGCCATTGGAGCGGCGGTAATTAGAGCATTTAACACTGTCGTCTGTTCAAATAACCCCACTATGCATCAACCTCCCGTTGCGCTTTGCAATGGGATATACGCGCCGTAGCAGCGAACGCAAATGGCCACGTCATAATCACACGATACGTATGTCCGTTCCATTGGATTTCATCGTTTTCATTAACATCGCCAGTGTGGCAATAAAACTCCAATTGTTCGACAGGTTTGCCACCACCAACATCTGCGACGATATTCAAATCGGCCTTTGTAATAATCACATTTACCTGCGTCGGAGGAATCGTACTCAGTGGGCGACCAAATTTGTCACGTTCAACATTTTCATCGGCTTGCGAAGGAAGTAGTTGTATTGCATTAGGGAAGTGCAAACGTACCAGTTCAGCCGATATGCTGATTGGTTCACCGAGAACACGTTGTACTTGTGTAGCAGTAACAAACAGTGTCTCACCCGTATCAGTCATTTCGACCAAGTATCCCAAATCAATGTCTGTGCATGGCTGGAAGGTTGCAGTACGTACTAAGTCCATACCGAACATAAACGTATCGCTAAACGTACCATTGGGCGATACAGAACGTTCATACAAAATGCGCGTTCTATATGTCGTATTATCGTTACGTGTTACGATGGCAGGAGACCCGTATCGATAAATGAACTGGCTTTTACTCATCACAAATTCACCCTATACGGCTGCAACAACACCTGAATATCACTGGTAATCACGCTGTCAGACGCCCACTGTTCCTTAAACTCCTTGTCACCAACAACAGTTTTCCCATCACTGCCGCGCGAAATCAAGTTGGCGGCGATCATTCCGGTCGCTTGTGAAATGTCATTTGGCATACCGGATATATGCGTATATTTTGCATGTTGGTAGAGAAGTGGAAGAGTCGTTATCGTATTTCCACTTACCGATAAGACAGTGACAATTTCGCTATTTTCGCCATCGTAAATTGATAATTTATCACCTTGACGAATTCCAGACGTATCAAGCAATGTTAACGTATCAGCACCAGCTACCACATCATTCGCAAGTGTCGAGACGGGAAATCCATTTACATATGTGTACTGGACAAACATGTTCAGCCCATTGTTAAAATGCCGACCACTATACTTAAACATGGCATCCAGTACATGCAAATTAGTCGTGATGTCAATATCGTGCCATTCGGTTTGACCATCAAATTGATATTGGAGATTGAGGACTTGTCGAATAGGCGTGTAAAATGGCCACACAGTTATTGTCCCATCCATCGCTGGATGAAACATACGAATTTCTGTGTCGATAGTGGAACGCAGTATCTGTTTGCACCATCTATCCGCCAACGAAGACGCTCGACGTAAAATTGATAATAGTGCCGCCGATGGGTCAGTGTTGCCGTTACCTGATAAGCAATTTAAATCAACCTCGACAAATGTATCAGCGAATTCCTTGGGACCGATATATGGTGCAAACAACATGGTTCACACCACCTTACTTCGTACGCCTAGTAGTCGTTGTTTTCTTTGCCGTTTCAACAGCAGATTGCGTAGATGTAGAGTCTAATCCCGTAAATTGTTTGATTGCTGCTTCGCCTTCGGACACCAACGCAAATCCTTGTTTGACGAACACCTCGGCGTCTTCTGCCAAATCGACTAAGAAATGTTTCGCTTTAACTTCATACACTTTAGTCCGCGACACATTTGTTGCATCCGCATCCAGCCTAAACAAAGCTGGTAATTTCACAGTAGTCACCTCAATTTGATTTGCCGAAAATACGATCCCATTGCTCCTTGGTCAAACTTGAACCAAGCGCATAGGACTGTTTGTATACACCACAAAATGCCTTTCGTCCATTTTTGCTCTCATTCACAAATTTCTGCCCAACTGTATCAGGAACATCAATTACGCCGTCGCGATTGTTATAAACAACACCATTGTGTTCAATATTCATATTTTTATCGATTGCTTCGAGTTTCATCGTTACCTCCACACAAAACAAATAGGGCAATGAGTGTTAACCCATCGCCCTGTGTATTATTAAGCAGTTAGGGAAGGAGAAATACCGTACAACACACCTTGCAGCATCGGGATGTACAACTTTAGCGTACCAAGCAAACGAACCTCAGTCGTCCAACCTGGGTTATTGTACGTTGGAGCATAGTTGATCTCCGTGTAATCTTGCACCAAGTCCATCGCAATCGGCGCCGGAATTTCTGCGCCAGGATACCACGACGGTAGTTCCGTTTGTAGTGCCAAAATCATACCCTGCGGCAAGTCACGGTGCGTATTCACCTTTACGACAGATGCGGTCTGCGGGTTAATCAATCGACTTACCTTCACGCCGCCAGCCGCGCCATTTTGTTCCTCGACGAGAATTGTGTATGGCGTATTGGAATTGCCAAGAACCAAATCGGTAATCGTTTGAGATTCGGTCGAATGTACGTAAATAACATTCGGATCACCAGCAGCGTTGTCCCACAATGCCTTAAACATACTCTTGATCGGCCCCATGTCCGTCAATTCGCCACCGACATTCTGTGTATAACCACCACCAGCAAAAATCTGTGGGATAATACCGTTCCATGCGAGTGGAGATGCCGAATTATCGGTCACATATACAGACGGTTGTTTCCCACTCGTCGGCAACGAAGTGATTGTTAGAGGCGCACCATTCGTCGAATACTGCTCAGACAACAACTTACCATCTTGAACGTTCGCAGCGGTCACGAGATATTCCGCACCAGATGCCGAGCCAGCATATACTTCAAAGCCGACAATTGGTTGATTCGTCGGGAATACCGGCGTAACCACAACGTTCTCACCGTCCGCTACCGACACGCTTACTTCAGAAGATGGCATTGCATTGCCCATAGCGGTAAACGCAACTACTTGGACGTATACATTTCCAGCAGATAGACCAGAACCACTACCCGATGTTACAACAGTAGGGGAAGGAGACGTACCCACAGCACCAGGAGCATTAGAATTAGCAGAGCCGACCGTGTTCTGTGCGTAAAGGATATTGCGTTCCTCAGCAATCATGGTAGCACGAAGCAAGTTCGCAACAGCCAGTGCACGAGATTGCACATACGGCTGACCTTCCCATTCTTGCTCGTAGGTAACTTTGTCAGCAAGCGCCATACTAGCATACTTAGCATTTTTATCACTAACACTCGATGCGACAATTTGTCCGGCCATACCCTCAGCAACGAAGCCGTTCAAACCAGCCGTGTTGATGCCATCGACAACTTTGTATTCGACTTGCTTACCGCGTCCAGATTGACGAGGGAGGACATTACGAATCGGCGTAAGTAACGGAACCAGTGTACCCAAGAATGGTTCCAAGTTATAAGGTTGTAAGCCACTTGAAGTGTCGAATGTCTTCTTGAATTCAGGATCGAGAGTAGCAGGAATTGGTGCTTGCCCAGTCATTACTTCGACCGTCTTCTGGATTTCATTCATAACCATTTGATCATCTTCGATATATGCCATTATTATTTATTACCTCCAGTTAATTTTGCGAATTCTTCATCAATACGTTGCTTTCTCAGGGCAGGACTCAAGTTGGGGTATTTAGCGGATACCGTCTTAACAGCCTCGGCATACAAATTGCTCTCGTCAGTCTTGTCCGGAGTATCAGCGTTAGCAAATTTCTCGACCGCAGTAGTCGTGATACCCTTTGGCGGTTGCGCAGTATTCTCGACCACTTCGAGCCGTTCATTAAACTGACTCAACTTTTCGCCAAGTTCATTTGCGGATTTTTGTAATCCCGCAATCATGCCTTTTATATTATCTGTATCAATAACGGTCGACTTCGTAACGGTATTAAATTTCTCGTCCATAATTGCCAATACGGACTTAGTAACCTCTTCAATAATTGCATTTTTAAGTCCAAGTGGATCATTATTGGCTTCTTCAACAGCGTTTGGTGCATTGGTTCCTGTTGAATCGACTGGCTTTCCGGGTTCCTCGACAATTTCATTTGCAGCCTGTGCTTCCGGTCGAACTAAATTGTCGTTATCTCCATCGCGATCTTTATCAACTTGATTAGCCATTGCTTCGACAACACCGCGAATCTCACTAAGTTGCGTTTGCATGCCTTCCATGACATTGCGTAATTCGTCAACCGCTGCCTTAGTGGAATCAGCCGATGTTACCTGTGGGGTATTTTCATCTGCCACAGTTGTTTTTTCCTCCTTTTTATCATCACCATCCAAGTTATAAGGTTGTAAGCCACTTGAAGTGTCCAGAGTTTTATTGGCATTCTCTTTCCATGCTTCAGGTATCTTTAAACCTTTACGACGGGCAATCTCAATAATGCGACGTTTTACTGCATCGGGATCTTTTGCATGACCGATTAGTCTAGCAGCATTGTCTACGTCTTCTTGATCTTTAATGGGGAACGAACGATGTGGCCCAGCGAAATCTTCTTCCGACATCGAGTTTCGTTCCTTTTGACTATAATAACGTTTTGCGAATTGCGCAGTATCATCGTCATCAATTCCGAAACCATCAACCATTGCATTAATCCAATCGATATCGTCATCGTTTAGCATAGCAACAATTACGTCATTCTGATCTACCGTTTTCCACTCCTTTAATTCTGCATCGAACGTGGCAACAACGGGAGATTTGATGACTTGGAAATCCGCTTGATACGACGCGGGGATATCGACAATTGATGTCTCAATCACTTCACCGTCTATCAATCGTCCACGATCAGCCTGTGGATCATGAACTATCACAGGATTTTTGATACCAATGCTAAAGCCATTTAACTCTCCATCCTCTATTTGTCGCCACGCATCAGGATCGGAAATTTTAGCTGTAATATAAAATCCTTTTTGGACTGGATCCCAATCTGAACACGTTAGAACTTTCCCTACAACTCGCGGTTGATGAAGATACCTGATGTTTCCGTATTTTTCTGCCCACTGTTTGTAGTTGTTCTTCAGGAAGTTTTCATCAATAATTTGTTTGTCTCTGTCTAGATTTGAGGATGCCGCTATACCCTCAACTATATGTTGTTTTGAGTCCTTTTTTGTGAAATCAGCTACGAGTGCCACGTATCACCACCTCCGACAGACGTTATTCATTAACGCTGTTGTCTTGTTCGAGCATACGTTTCAGTTCGTCCAACTCTTCATTGGACATATCAGATATCGACTTGTGTTCGTCAACTGTC
Organism: Alicyclobacillus acidoterrestris; assembly: GCF_022674245.1. Lineage (GTDB taxonomy): Bacteria > Bacillota > Bacilli > Alicyclobacillales > Alicyclobacillaceae > Alicyclobacillus > Alicyclobacillus acidoterrestris. Next base: position 3,100,228 of record NZ_CP080467.1, on the reverse strand, counting down.
GCATCTAACTTAACGTTGTCCTTCAATTTGCCCAATGCTTTCAGCGCCAGTTCCAGCGCTTTAACACTTGGTCCCTTACCATTTGGGTTATTGAATATGAGCAAGTCTAGTTGACGATAATACTCGCCAACTCTTGACTCCATGCCCTTGTCAGCAACGTGATTGATATACTCGACAAAATCATCATTATTTGATAACCACTCGTACAACGTTGAGCGTGGACATCCCGTTTTCTCGCACACTTCAACCTTGGTGAGTGGTCTAAAGCCATCGTCAGGATCGCCAAGTGCAATCATTTCCGCAACACGACGCTGCTTGGCGGTGAGATTGAATTGCTTTGGCATAATGGTTCACCTCCGTTCTATATCACCACCTCTTATATGGATTCCGATGTTATGAAATGGATACAATTTGGGTGTGCAGGTATGGGGAGACTCATAGCCTCGCTGTAGGTATATGGACCATTTGCAATCATAGTTTGACATGTTGTGCATTTGCCGCTACCAGGTGAAACAATGTATTGACGCGCATCTGTTCGATTCATCGCTCTATCAAATGCAAATACGCCAAGATTCCACGGGCGCGAAACTTCTGTCATTGCGATGCTTTGACCTTTCCAACTATTACGGTCACTCAGCCATTGTTTTAGCGAATTGTACAATTGCTTACCAAGCACTCCGGCAGCCACCAATTTGGCGTGCTGTGCAGTAAGTTCGTCGTGATACGTATTCACGATTTCCTGCGCTGTACGGTTGGCATCTTGTCGCAATTCCATAGATACGGAAGGTGGGAGGGAAGTGATTAACTGTTCGTCCTCGTCACGCGCCATTGTATTATACGATTCAAGAAATGTGTCTTGCTTCAACGTATAAAGCGCCTGGGAAAGTTGATGTATTTGCGATGAATCCAACGTAAATGCCGATTTCACCATATCAGCGGTAATCATGCTCGGCGACCAATTACGTTGTCGCATTAATCGTAAAAACGCGGCTACGAATATCAATTCGAACTCGTGCGTTTCGCGTTTCTCGTCATTTGCCTTCTTGGTCGTATCGGCTACCAATGTTTTCTTAACCGTATTAATTGTTGGTCCATTAGGAGTCCCTGCACGCGCACGAGGTGGTTGGGCGGGCTTCGATTTATTCTCTTCCGGCGCCTCCGTATGCGACGTGTCTAATTTGGCAGATGGGTCTTTGGTCTGATTCGGATTCGGCGTTTCTACATCAGGATTTGGCGCATCTTGCGTCAACGGTACATCATGAGTAAATGTATCATCAGGTAATGGCACGCCACCAATTGCACCCAAATTGACAGCCACGCTACCCTTAACGGAACCAGCAACAAGGTCAGGTAAGAAGTAAACTCGATCACCAACAACCAAAATTCGATTGATTCCTTCTGGTTCCTCGCCGTTCTCAATCAATATCTGGTCGATGGATTTTTGCCCACTGTTTATAAGGATTTGGTTAATCTCAGCGCGTTCACGTTCCTCACGTTCGAGCAAGTCATTGAACACGAAACACAAGTCATCGTTGCCGAAATGATATTTGATAATATCGCTAAATAAATCCTGAATGAATTCGCACATAAACAATGTTTGTTTATCATGCACGTCACTAGCAATCTCGCCAAAACTTTTACCACCAAGTCCACTCGTTTGCGGTACAATGCCCATTTCGTGAGGTTGTACGCCAAGTAAGCAGCACGTCATACTAGCTACCCAGTTCACAAATGTACTGTCCCACGAAAATGGTCTAACTTGTACTGGTGCAGTACCAGCAGGGATCGGGTTAAACTCACGCAGCGCATTGGCATTCCCTTTTAAACGAGTGTTCATGTATTGCGCGAATTGTTCAACCTTCTGCATATCCCATTCGGCGGGAACACTGAACAATACTTCCGGTATCGAACCTTCCTTGAAATAGGACTCGATGTATTTCTCGTTGTTCATCGCCAAACGGATGTGAGCCAATACCTGTTGGACAATTGAAACGCCATATGGAGATGTATTTGTCGGATTATATACGCGATATATCAATTCCTCGATGGTGAATTGTTCGCGTGGCATTCCCCATACCCACTGTTGATAAGCAGGGTAGGGAGGCTCAGGCAAACGTCCATCATTCGCCAACAACACTTTTATGGTTTCTGCGGCGATACGTTCCATCGACAGGAGTTCATTATTACGCTTGCGTCGCGCCCACAGCGCCACGGCATCAACAATAAAAATATCATCCACTATTGCATTCAGCCACGACTTGTAATCCGTCTTCGGCATCCGTACCCATTTTCCATTTACCTTGGACATGTAGCCCTCTGGATGTCTGAAAAACTCCTCAATATCGCGGATCGCTTTAGCGTTTTTCTCCTGCAACTCATACATCTGTTTCTTGTTCTTACGTTCACGGACTTGAATAGACCATTTCAACGACCGCAATTCTTCCTTGCGGCGAGATAGGCACCTAGCCATCAAGTCATATTCGGTCGCTATTTTGCGGAGATACTCGTGCGATACCGCTTGTTCGGCTTGAGGAGGATTTAAATTGACGCCAGGGCGATATTGCCACTGTCGAGGAGTCCCTTCGATTGGCGATGGATTGATTGGCTCGTTTGGCGAAAATTCACCAACGAACTCAGATTGATCCAACTTTTTACGACCGAGCAACCAATTTAGTGGACGTTGGAAAAATCCATTCTGTATATCAATTCACCTCCATTCTGACGTGGGTATTTTTATGTACATCAAAGTAAACATTGGTAATTTAGGACGCTTTTTAAATCGAATATCGGTAATCTTGGACGTGTGGCATCAGCCTTACTGCCACAAGGGATTCAGCCGCTTTTAAGCACTATTTTCGAGCAATTATATCTATTCTTATTCAACTACTACTCATGCTCATCGAACATAATACGATGCGTTTTATTTGGATACGAATCCATGCGATTAATTACAAACTATTCAACGTTGAGACAAACGCCTCATGGATGGGTGCGAGAGATTATATCAATCACACCACACCATCAAACGTTTAGTATACTGAATCTGAAACCACATAAGCAGCGAATATAATTGCGCCTCTTACTTCGTTTGTATCTACTCCATATTCATCACATATCCAATCAACTGTTCTTCCATTTGCTAGGTCATTTAATATTTCTCGAACAGTTAATGATGTTCCAATTATCCTTGGCTGCCCATCTAGTCCACGATCAATTAGAGGGTGCTTGGATAAATGATAGTCAATATTAACTTTTCGTGTTTCTTCTAATCCTAATTCGTGTTGTATAGCTTCCATCGTAGTATTAATCTCACGATATACTTTGTTTCCCTGTTCACTTAATTTGATTAATTGTTCAAGATACCCCTGTAAATACTTAACTCGATCAGCGCCTGTTAAATTCAACATTCATCATCATCCTCATCATCAAATGTAGTCAATGGGTCGCACGGCACGTAACGGCCAACCGACTCAACACGCGATACGACACGGGGATATGTCATATCGCACGCTCAATCGATTGATAGGGGAGGGAAGTATATGAATAAGGGGATAACGTAAATCAACCCACGCACGCAATGGTGAGTGGGTGGGTGAGATTGCCCATGACGAGATGGGCGATGTTCGATACCGCATGTGGGATTCGAACCCACGTGTCACCGATAGAAAGTCGGCTGTGTTAGACCGCTTCACCAATGCGCCATGTAATACGACGTTTAGGGTACGTCGTCAACCCGCGCCTTGATAGGCCGATGTACAATTGTTCAATGGTCGAAGTATAAGTCAAGTCGGCGCAAGGCCATATACAAATTCCGGTCGGCGTATAGCCTTTGCTGCGCGCAACGGCGCACACATCATGTGGTAATTTGCCCTTCGGCTAGACATCATTGCTGCGTCATCGGCAGCGTAGATGGTATCGTAACCGGTTAATGCGCGACCTCATAGGTATCTGCTGTAATTTGCGATTCGCATACACAGATTTAACCCGCCGGTGGATTTACGGCTGTTAGACACAACTACGCATACGATACCACCTACGCCAGCGACGAGGCTGGCTGGTGGTCTCAGGTGGATTACTCCACTAGTTGAGGTAATTCGCTCACCGTAGGCAGGTTGACCTACCCTGCATCGACTACCACTTTCGTGTGCCCGATGGCTGTCCGTTCCATCGCTCTACGGTGATTATTATATCAATTGCATAATGTCCGACTTTGTACGATGGTATATCCTTTTCTATACATATATGCACTAATCGTCGATTTTACAGGTTTTTTCGTCTATAATTATAATTGGATTTACTTCGTTATATGTCCAATGCCACTTATCCTTGTTGATATTGTTATCGTTCGGCATATGTACATAGAACCGTCTACGTTTCCCGCCATCTTCACCCGAATATTCCGCCGAACGTTTTCGCCTACGTGTTGAGTGCAAAACACATTGTTCGGGTTTCTCCATTAACACCTCCCAGTCTGTATCTGACGTGTCGCTTAACCTATACTCATATGTTGATTCTTCGTCGTAGTCGGTGCGTTCGATACCACATACACTAGGAAAATATTTCGCCAACGCAGACAGCGCGCTATTGTCGATTTCCCACCACCTGTCGTCGTTGTTGATTACGCGCTGATTCCATTTTTCGATCTCATCACCAAAGTTACGCACATGGTCTGAATTCCATATCGTCTGTGGCTTAACACTACCGTCCGAATTGGATATGTACTGTGCGATATGCAATAATGCTCGTTGTCTACGTTCGTGAAAACTCTGCTGGCTGATTCGAGATAAACGTGCGCATTCCTCGTCGTTCAATTCGGCCATATAATAAAATGCGATTGCCTGTCTTTGGCGCGGAGTCATACACGTGCTATGGAGTGCTTCTTCCAGGTCTAATCGCATGACTACGGCATCGATATCCCCATTGAACATTTCACCGTGTCGCATCGCGTATAGGTCTTTCAGCAATCGGCCTACGCCGCGACTGGTTTCAGGGTAAACTGTGTCGTATGTAATTTCGTTCTTATACAAATCGATATGTACGTGACTTCCCATTAAGCATCCTCCACTTGGCCATATACCCATTCGTTGGTGTAATAATATTCCTCGCCGTCATTTTCGTCGGTAAATGGGTCATTGATAGTCCAATCACATGCGGAACACATAACAAACCACTCAATTTCACCTGAATTGGCGTTTTCATCCTCCATATATAGCAATGTACTGTTGCAACAAGGGCAATTTTCGTAAAGCGTTTGACAATTGTTATCCATTGTCATTCATCATCCTGCTCCAGATTGATGTCGATGTGAATCTCGTCTCCTATGGTCGTAACAACTTGTCCCTTATTCGACCAATCGCTACTGTCATCTGACCATCGAATACCAACATAATCCAACTCCGTGTTGCCGCTTCGCAATTGAAAATGTGTGATATCGGAATATTGTTTGACACGTTGGTATTCAGGTTTGTCGACAATTACCACCTTGGCTCTTTTAGCCGTCCTGAAGTAATGCGCGTTTTCTTTTTCCCGCAACAAGAGGTTATTCATACATATTGATTCGGTGATATCGTATAGATTTATATATCTAAAGTCAGAGCACGGAACCTCGATGTATTCGCAGTTCTCAAATACAATATGAATGTTGTCAACTGATTTATCCATCTACACAGTCACCTCTTGTTGTTTAACTATTGTCGCCATTTTAGCACACCAACCGTTAATTTGTGCCCTAAGCGTACAACATCTGTAAGCTTTTTTTCATCTCTACCACAATGTTTATTCCTCCTCATTTTCAACTAAATACATGTTGCGTACTGGTGTGTATAAGCGTGATGGATGGACTGTTTATTCAGCCAAACCAACTATTTCATACCACGCCCCCATGTTGCTTGGAGTCAAAGTAACAATGACAACATCGTTTGCACTTGTCTTTGGATATATATTCCCGTTTTCATCGCAATACCAAAAGAATCCGTATCGTCTAGTAATAAACCAACGCTCATCTTGTGCGTAATTTGCTCTCGCAATTTCCCCTTCTTTCATGTGCTCTATCAACCAAGATAATCTAAACACCGCGACATCGCCTCCAATCCATTTTCACTCCACTACATGTCGTCGCACGGTGCTCACCGTTTCCACAATTTCATACTGCGCGTACCCATGCTTACGTGCTTCTGATTCAGCCAATTCATGCGGAATAGGGTCTATACACGACGCATACTCCTTCTCGCTGCTTTCATCAAACAAGATAAGTTGATATGTACGATATACTTCCGCGTCATATTGGCGCGATGACATATGTGCCACCTCCAGTTTGAGTGGGGAAGGGGGTATCCCCCAACCCGTCAATCTTCATGACCGTACAGCGTGATGGTGCGGTCGTTGTCGTGGACAATATCACTCACACTACCAGCATCCAATTGATTATCAAGTATATACACTTTCCTAATCAAAGATGACCTAATCACTGGTGCCAGTGCATTTATAACCTTATTGGAGACGGAGTGTTTCCTTGCGAATTGGTACACGGATGAATTAATCCCCATCGTCACATAGTACACGTTGTCGAAGGTTAAAAGTGCGGCCAATGCCGATGTGGTGGCACCGTCAAAATGCTTATAGTGTAAGACCACATCGCTAAACGTTGAATCGATAATCAAGTCGTACAATTGCTTGTTGATATAGCGTACATCTACAGGTTTGTCGCCTGGGACACCTAACACTTTGCACAAATTCGAGTAGTACAGTTGTTGGTAACTGCTGTTCATTATTTCACCTGATACAGATTCAATCTCCTTCAGCGTATGTATCGTTTCCTTTGCTTGACGTTGCAACGCCTTCAAACCGCTAATCGCATCTGACACATCAATGTTTACGGTTGCCTTGATATCACTCATCTTCTCAACACTCTCCTTTGATTTAATTATATCAATTATATCATACAATTCACATGTGGGATAGTATAAACTCAAATTTTCGATTTGTACCAATCCAGTATTCCGTCATGCATGTTCTCGTTCATGTACGCAACACATTGTTGGATGATATCTGGACAGTCATCGTTCACGGTACTGCCTGTTGGCGTGAACTTTTCCAATTGGTCAAGCAACATGTAATGCGTTGGATTAAATCGCAATGAACCGTTTGACACCATCGGCTCCAACTCGGCGATACGGTCTTCTTTGGACTTGTTCTGTTTCGGTGGAACCTCTACAACCTTAGTTCCATACACATTTCGGCGCTGCAATTCCTCTAACAACTGATCGTAGAACGAACCTTGATACGCAGTTGATTCTACGATAAACACTTTTGGACGATATTGTTCGATAAAGTCTGCTGCCCGTTTCAACTGCTCGCTAACCTTCGCCTTGAACGGATCACAGTGAACAATGTACATGGCGCCGGACTCACTCTTCACAACACGACCAATAACGATGAAATCACCTTTGGCTTTACCACGAGCTAAGTCAATACCAGCCACATCTTGTCTGCAATCCGCAATGGCAATTTTATGTCCGTGGTCGTATATGAACTCACCATCGAAATTCTCGTAATACGTGAAATTATCCTTGACAAACAGTTGTCTGGATTTGTCTATTGGATCATTTTGCTGCTCGGTTTGGAATGCCAATGGATTGGTGATTTTTAGATCCATCAACATTTTGTAATCACGTTTTTCCGGCCACAATACAACAGCGCCTCTGTTCATTTCCTCCTTATTATCCTCGTAGAATTTCTGGCTTTCTGGCCCACGATTAGGGTTACTGAAGTCCTTTACAATAGTCTCATATTGATGCCATAAGTCCTGTCGGTCAGCGTCACGAATCACAGCTTGCCAGAACAATGTTTCCCATTCATGTTGTCGTTTTGTGTATATCTGATGAAGCAACGAGTCGTACGCCAAAATAGTACCGGCATAAAAGTATTTACTATTACGACTATCGCCCAATGGCATGAACTCTTTGTCGAACTTGTCCACCATTTTTTGTATAGCTTCGCGATTAGTAACGTTTTCACGATCTTCTAAGTCATCGAAAATCAAATCTGGTCGAGATACTCCGCTACGCGCACCACGCAAAGGTGAGTCTGCGCCGTAACACTCGATGGTGATACCGTTTAGCGTTGTAATTGCGTCTTCTCTGTCCATGATGTTCCGTTGGGGAACTTCAGACATTAACTCGCCGAAATCCTCACGAAACTTTTTGTTATATTTCAGTACATCTTTAATGAACTTCATCAGACGGACAACGGTTGGACGCATGGCTGATATGAAAATTGTATAGTTGGTCAATTCATAAGCAATACTATGTATGATATTGATTTGCGATATGACGGCGCTTTTCGCGTGTTCGCGTGGCGCAATAATAGCCAGTCTCGCTACACCAGGTCTGTCCTTGACCTCCAACACCTTTTTCGCCATCTCATAATGAAATGGTGGGGAAGGGGTCTCATTGCGCAATAGAAACTGTTCTGGATTACTGCCGCGTTCTTCGGATAGATATTCCTTGGCAAACTCCATCATATCCCATCGGCACCGTTCAATGCGCTCCAACTTTTTCAATTCCGCATTGACAGTGAGCAACACCTGTCTGTCCACAGTTGACAAATTTTCTATCTTACCGCTGGCTTTCCGCACAAGTTTCTTCTTAATTTCCTCAAGTTTGTCGATGCGTTCGCGACGCTGTTTATCCTTTTCTGTTAACATCTCACCAACTCACTTTCTGCCAAACCGAGTGACAATGCTTCATCCGCATATATGTACCATTCGTTCACTGTACCTTTAATTTGATCTAGCTGTTCTTGCCTAATTTTCGTCTTACTGATTACGTAGTCGTCGTACATTTTCATCCAGCGCGTATCTTCTTTTTGTCGTCGCATACGTTCAGTCAAAGTGCCCCATGTGCACCCGTTCATGTCGTGGTACATAAAAATGGCCAAATTATGTACAAATCTCTTATGACCAGATAGAAATATAAGCAACGACATACTAGCCACTAATCCCATTGCGACAGTATGAATCGGTGTTTCACTTGACTCTATAGCACCTACTAATGCAAATCCATCCGTAACGTTGCCGCCAGGACTATTGATAGCCAGTGTAATCGGTAAACGCTGATGGCCAACCACCTTCAATACCTGTTCATCATCGTGGTTGTTAATCTCATTTATTTTCTCAATTAGTTTAGAAACTGTACCACTATTAATCTCATCAAATAACAACAATCTCCGATTCAACTCATCACCACCTTTGGAATATACGTGCTACGTTCACCATTGCATCAGTGATTCCGATAACCAACGCCAACACAATCACCGAAAAAAAGATACGGGTGTGTCATTGCCCATAGCCACATACTGTTCACCCCTTATAATTCGTTGTTTGAGGCACCTAGCGTCCATTCTGACGGCTTTTGTATCATCGCATGATAAAATGGTCGTACGCATCATATCCAAGCGTTAAATGTGCCAAGTTTTAACGTTTTTCTAATCTCACATTAAATATTTGTACCATGTCATCTGCCACTTCCATTGGCATCAAATATTGTCGTGCGAATTCTTTCCCTTGTAATCCGCGACGATATGTAGCCATGACAGGATATCGTTTGCGTATCAATGACATCACCTTACGATCCTCTGTATATCCAGCGATATGTTCATCATCGTACTTCCACAATCGATTATGTACGCTCATCATCGCATTCACACTCCTCGCACAATTCACCGCAACTACCACAACGGTCACATTCGCATCGACCTATCCATAGGTTGCATTGTTCACAACGCCTAAACCATTCACCGTCAATCGGTCGCCATCCGCAATCAGCACATCTGTAATCGTCCACCATATATCCACGCCCATCACGGTCGATGCCATCCAAATATGTATCGCACACTAAATCAGCATTGCATCGTGGGCATGTGTGGTCACTCAATATCATCACGTATTGTCAACTCATCAAACATCTCCTTATTGTTGGTATCTAGCGCATAGTCGATTAACATTTTGCGCACCAATTTCTCCGCATCCTTGGTGTCGCCTAGTCGTGGCGTAAATTCTTTGATGGAAGATATGTACCGCCTGTACATGCCGTTGTCATATGTAATTATCCCTTGTAGATGTTGAATGTTGTACTTGCGGCACAATACAAACAACTCTAAGAAGAATTTATTCATGTCTTCGGCATTCACGATGACACCTCCAATTTGTTTTAATTTAATTATATCGATTATATAATACAAAATCAATAGTTGCTTTGATATAAAAATGGCGGTATATTGTGTGCATAACTTCGCTATAATGATTTTAACGAAGCACATGGAGGCGATGATGATGCTGACAACGAGTGTGTCGTCTGCGGATACAAATTATATCAACTTGTACTTGTCAATGTATGAAACGCAGAGCGTTGAAACGATGAAAGTGTACGAAAACACAATTTCTGGATTCGTTCGATTTGTTGGCAAACCACTTAATACGGTCACGGTAGGGGATATCATCGAATACCAGAAGTCGATATCACACTTGGCTGTATCCACACAACGCCGGATGATTAGTACGCTTAAATCATTGTACAAATTTCTCGGCGGCCAACCAGGGTATCTTATCGCCAATCCATTCGCCGTATACAAATTGCCGAAGGAACAGAAGAATGAAACAATTGAGCGAGTGTTGTCGCATGATGAGGTGGAATTAATTCGTTCATATTTACGGTCGCACAATACTCGTGACTGGCTATTGGTGACGATGTTGTATACAACCGGTTTGCGTGTTAGTGAATTAATCAACGCCACCTGGAACGATGTATATTATGACGAAGAAGGACATTGCGGATTGCGTGTGGTGGGGAAGGGGAACAAAGTCCGCTACGTGAAATTGCAATGTGCTTTAGTCGATGCGTTACAACATTACCGTTCGGACTGTGGATTGGATGAGGTAGAGGATGCACCACTATTTGTTAGTCGACGAGGAACTAAATTGACGAAAGAAGCCGTAGAGCAAATGGTGCGCAAAACTGTCAAAGAGGTTGGTATTCATAAACGAGTCACGCCACACTGGTTTAGACATAGTGCAGCAACATCGGCACTGTATAACGGGGCGAATGTGCATCAGGTGCAACAATTACTCGGCCACAGTGACATGCGCGTTACCAGTCGATACGTTCACACAATCAATAAGTTACGTGACTCGGCTGTGGATTTTATCAACGTGGAAATGTGATCATAGAACACTTAATGTTATATTTTGAACACCAAATTATAATATTTAAGGGTGGCCGTAATGACCACCCCCAATTTTATGCACTCAATTGGTCTTCGTTTCTCCTGCGTCCACGTGGGCGAGGAATCTTTGGCTGATACACCGGTGCATCATCAATGTGCTTCTCAAAATCGCGTATCATAACATTAATACGCTTTTGCACATTTTCCTTTTTAGCACTACCGCCACGAGTGGCTTCGTTATAGGCGCTCCCATTTCGTTGCCGATTAAAGAATTGCTGTGCCCATCCGCCAAACTTTAATGGTGGCACTTCTAACTCCAATGCTTTCATAGCCACTATGAACAAATTGGGCAAGTGTGTTTTACGCAGGAATGTTTCGCGTTTAGCGCCTTCTACAATAGGGAACGCTTCACCCAAATAGTCGGTCACAACATTGATTGTTTCAGACACTTTATCTGATATGCCTGTGTCGCGTAACCACTTGACGAATTCTTTTACGGACGCACCACCGATATCAGCACCTGCGCCATCATTGGCTACCAATAGCATAATCTGTAAAATCAACTCTTCATGAGTGAATCGACTACGCATTGTCGATGTGAAATTGACACTATCGGTGAAAAATGGCTTTGTTACGATTGACTCCACAAACTCAATTACATCCGACCCAGCCATAGCGCGCGTCAACTCAATTGGTTTTAGTGCAATACCACGGTTGAGACGGATAAAGGCCTCTTCAATCTGCTCCTCAGTCATGCCACGCATCTGCACAAACTCGATAGAAGCGTTGTTAAACCTTTGCCGAAGTATTTCTGGTAGTTCTTTATATGTCAAGTTAGCAATTTCATATTCCTCATCATCCAACTCAACGGAAGGTGTATTGTCGGCCAAAGCGTATTCTCCATCAATGAATCCCAATATTGCCCTTGTACGTTGTTTACCGTTTAGCACCCACAGGTATGTGTCACCTTTGTCAACCGCATAAATGTCAGGCACAGGATAACCTTGTGTCAACGAGTGGATAAGTAGGGACTTATCTTCTAGTTTCCATACGTCATTACGTTGAAATTTTATATCTAGTCGAATCTGCTTGCGTTCGAGAGCAATTTGTCCAACAGTCTTACTAACCCTAGATGTACTAATCACGTCCACACTCTCCTTATGGAATTCTTAATTGCATTATACCACGTTTAATCAAATTTTAGACCGCAATCTGATATCGCGTAATACGTCATTGATTGGGCGACCGTACCGTTTGCTGTGTTCACGTGTAAGTGCGCTGTTGTATCGTGTTTCATAACGTTTGTATACAAGAGGTGGCGCATGATATAAGAATGGTGTTTGATACTCGCCACTGGTATCCCGCCACACAGCTATAAACTGGAAACGCTTAACCTGTTCTTTCGCTTCCTCTGGTGTAAATGTAGGAGTGAGAACATCCTTGAGCCGTGTGAATACGTCGAGTGAACTGTTGTTGCCAAGATGCCAGTTGACGCCACTGGACATTAGTACATCAGTGAAATCCTTCGTCAACTTTTTGAAGTCATAAAACGCGAATATTGGTGCGATGCGATATTTCGGCCCCTCATACAACATGCGCTGTAAAAATGATACAAGTCCAGGTGTTTCATATTGATGTGGTTCGTTAAAAATGCAATACGTACGCCCACCACATCCACTTATTTTCGTAAGGAATATGACCAATGTCAGCCAATGCATAATTGTTTTCACCGCCATTGGTCCTAAGTCACGTGATGGTATACGAACAATTATCACTTTGTTCTCGTTCATCCATTTGCCCCACGTAATTTTAGGATTATATCGTTGACCGAACAGTGGCTTGAGGAAGGCGTCGCGTTGTATCTTGTTTAAACGTGTAATGATTGGTGCAGCTACCGTTGCACGCATACTGTCTGACGATAATTCGTTAAATTGCTGTAGTGCGTCGATAGCTTCCTCGTCGTTCAACTCGTGTAGTACCTTTTCGCGTAATTGTGCGTTTGTTAGCAATGACCGTATCATGACAGGATCGGCATTTGCCGCTTGTGCGAACCCTTGTAAATAATCTTCGGTACGATGTTCATCACCGTCGCCCATTAGGAATGAGGTCAACTCTTGCGCGATTCTGTTGCGAATAATACGCGCTGATTTGAATGACGCAATATCTTGCAATCCAAGATATATCGGGTACTCGTAGTCACCCAAGTTCAAATCAATCACATCATCCTGATTCAGCGCATCGCGTACCGAATCAGACATACCACGTTCACCACGTTCATCAATCGCGTCTAATATGACAGTTCCAATATTATGTTTCTTCTTGGCTTCAACAATAAAGTTGACAATGGCCATATCCTTGCCTGCACGTGGAGATGCAACAAATGCACGAGGTGTAAATAACATATCATCATCTTTAGTGGGGAGGAAAACTGGTTTCGATTCTCCACGATATACGACATCGCCCATGTATATACCTTTATCATCCGTAAACACACTCGGCACTTCAACTTCAACGGTACGATTAGCCTCCAACACATCTTTATATTCCTGTTGCAAGTCTGATGTTGGCAATTGTACCAACTTACCGATCTCTTCGTTGCTGAGTAACACAGGATCACGGTCAATCACGTTGTATTGTAGATGATTACACATATCAACTATTCCAATGCGACGTGGTTCAATCACCAATTGATTTTTTCCATTCAACTCGACAAACGACGCACCAACACTCTGTATCAACATATCACGACGCACACGATCTTCTGAGTGAATCAATACGTACAATGACGATTTGAATACAGGTCGATTTTGTTTGTTCATCGTATCTGAACCTAATTCACCATCAACCAGTAATCGTTGTCGTTCTAAATCCTTTATCTCAAGACGCCCTATTGTTATTTGGTCTGACTTACGAGTGCTAAATACACTTTGCTCAATTCCGTTGACGACATCTTCTGTCATATCGACTATTTGATTCACCGTACCCGTCACAAGTTTGCTGGCTGATTGAACCGCATTGGCGGGTTTTATTTTATTGCGTTGCGGCACTTTATCGTTGTTCCAAATATGCCACGCGTAATCAGCCGAGCGCTTCCATTTCATACGAGGATATGCTTCAAATCGCATGTGAAGCGATACTTTGTCGCCTGGTTTGAGTTGACGAATGACATCCATCAAATTGCGTAGTGGGGAAGTCTGTTCACTGTAATTACATCGCAGGCTGAATATGTTGTTTCGTATCAATCTCAATTCGCCAACGGATGTATTGTTTGGTGTTACGTTAACGTCATCAGTCGATGCCTCTGTCAACGTATTGTTGTGCCATTGGTCGTGATTGGCGAGACGTAGTTTCAAGGTGTCATTAAATGTATCTGTGACAGCCATATAAAATTGTATCTGTCGCTGTTCATTTTCGTCGCACATCAACTGTACAATCCACCAAATATCATCCTTGTTGCGTACTTCGATATGTTTTCCTCGCCGTATTGTGCGTGTAGAAATGGGGGAGTAGAGGGACATTAATTCATGTAACACTAACCACAAACGTCTATTTTGACTGTTTAATACGGACTTGTGTGGCGTGATGCGATAAATGCGATGTGTGTTAGGGATGATTCGGATAGGCGAGTACATACGGACACTCCCTTAAAATAAATGCTCGATTATGTCATTCAACATATAAGCATCGAATGACCATAAACTGTGCGAATGTTGAAGTACCGATGCCAATTCGATCAATTGTATATCATTGGCATGTTTCGCAAAATCAATGAGTTGTTGCTTGTTGTCTGTATCAAATTGCGTTCCACCTATCACGACTACCATATTAGTCATCCCTTCACAAATATCATCCATGCAGCACCAATACCAGAAGCAATCCATAATCTAGGTGCCCAGACTTTGCTTCCGAACATCTTCAGAAATCCTCCAATAACCAACGTTGCCACAACGATATATGGCATCTGTTCGGTTAATTCGTGCACAAGCTCTCGCAAAAGCCCATTGACGCCATCGCCTATTGCATTGCCAATTGAACTGAACCATCCAGACACAACTTTGTGTGACCAGTCACCACCACCATAGAGCACACTCGGTTCCATGACTTGGTGTAAGTTGATGTATCGTTCGGGATTAATCCATTCGCCATGTGGGTCCATAATTCCGAGATGAAGGTGGGGTCCAGTGCTATGTCCACTATCCCCACTACGCGCGATGATTTCTTGTACATATACATGGTCGCCTGGTTTGACATACACTTTGTCGAGATGCCCAAGTACAGCCGTGTACCCATCATTAAATTTGAGCCAAATTGCATTGCCGAATCCAGCATTGTCGTGTGTAACTTTGTCGACTACGCCACCCTCAAACGCCCGTATTGGTGTATCCATTGCGACACCAAAATCAATTCCTTGATGTAGGTGATCGGAGTGCGCTGCGTCATGTTCATGCCATCCACTCGTAATGCGCCAAGTTGTCATGACGCCCCACGCCCACGCATCAATTTCACTTTCTGGCTCGTATCACAAATGAATTCATATGCACCCGTTACGCATTCGGTGGCGCCGATAGTTGCTAACAATGGTATCCAACCACCCATCATCCAAACAGGAATACTCGCAACCGTTGCAGCCATATATAGCGCCAAATCCGCTTTCGTTTCCGTCTTAGCAAAAAATATCATCGCAATTCCTCCTTAGAACTTTAGTAACCAACGTATGATTTGGGGAGCATGTATTATCACCTCCAGTCCAATCGCCATGTCGAGTAGTCGTTTGATAGCCAACGAACGATTGCCGAACATCCATAAGAACCCTGTGATGACTGCAATCGAAATAGCAGTCCAATCTGCGGCTTTAATCACTTCAGGCCAGATATCATCAAAATCGAAATCATGGTTTCGACTACTCGCTGGAATCCCATCATCAAAAGAAGATGATCGTAAATTGGCGACGTTTGTTGAGTTATTAAAAAAGTCATTCCACTTTATCGTCTCCGCACGCATATCAATGACCTCCAGTTAGGGCATTTAATATTTCGGTCAACATCTCGTGGTGAGTCTGAGCCAATTTAATCAACTCGTGAATAGCCGCCGTACTTTGACCTTTTAGATTCGCCGCTTCAGCCTTAATTTGAGCCATTTCAGCTGCGTGTTCATTATTGATACGTGCGAGTGCCTTTGCTTTACGTGTCTCCATCGCACCTTTAACGATGATGCCCATAAGTCCCATTTTATTGACCTCCAATCGCAGTTAAAAACATATCGATTACGTCTTGTATATTGAGTTGTGTCGGCAAGTCCGATGGATTGACTTTGGCTAACCATTGCATTGCTTTAATCCACAGCACGCAACTTCACCTCTTTAGAGTATTGAACCAATGGGCATACATGTTGCGGTTGCTTACGACGTTGCAATACGGCATATCCAACGCCCCAAATTGCGATAGGATAGGTGGCTGACAATATTGCGCATACACTTGCAGCACCAACAAATGTTGTAAAAACAATTACACCTTTAATTTTAGGCGACATCGAATATTCACCTCTTTCTGCGGACACACTACCCTCAACAAATAAACCAATTGGAGTGATCAATATGTTCGCGGAACCTTTGTACCTTTTCATCGGCGGCGCAATTGGAGCTGTGCTAAACGTGTTGGCCGGAGTGTGGCATTTTTAATGGGATATATCATTGGAACCATTACGCTATTGGGTATAACAATTTGGACTGCACACGATTGGGTGCATTTGGCACATGTACTGCACCCGTAATTAAATTAATCCATCCAGTATATCGTCGTCTGATATGGGGACATTATCCATGACGGATGATTTGATAGTGGGTGCAGGCGGTGTGGTTGCTTGCGCCCCATTTTGCATCATCAACCGAACACGTCTCACACACTCGCGTATACGACCAGCACGATTGGGCGCGGAATATATCCATTCTAAATCTGCGCGTTGTTCAGAATCGAGCACATTCCATCCGGTTGACATAGTGACAATTTCACACTTATCGCTGCGTCTGTAACTTTTTACTGAGTAACCGGCCAACTGTATAGTATGACTTTGCATTCGCGTACACTCCTTCTTCGATGGACACAACATCTTTCAATCCATATTCGCGTAACGCAACTGCTAGTATTTCGGCGGTACCGCCCATCGTGTACACTGGTCCATTGAATCCCCACATGTGTTTCATCAAATCGAACGCAATCAATCGCGCTAAATCGTGAAACTCCATTTCCTTATTTAACACTCCGTATGGCAACGTACCCGACCGCAAATCCATCCATTTTCCATTTTCCCACGTTACATAATTTGTTGTCGCGCCACCCAAGTCGATCCCATGTACTATGCCCGATTTAGACGGAAGTAGATACACACAACTCGCACACTCCGGCACCACATCCACTCGTTCAATTGTGATTTGTTTGACACGACCATCAACTTCAATAGCGTGTTGCCCCCAACATCAACCGTTTCATCCGTTCCTTTTCATCCGGTACAT